>NZ_JBGMEK010000014.1:0-91643 GCF_041447265.1 Microbulbifer epialgicus | reverse complement strand
AGGTGTCCACTTGTTGATTGGTGGACACCTAAATTACAGCGTAGAACTTGGCTGAATAGATGGAATTACCGGACGGTTACCCCGAAGTTTTATGAGAGTGGGTTCTAATAGGGTCCAAATTTTTCACTAAAAAGCTTTGCCAGGTTAGCTTCTATAACTTTAAGGCTTTCTGCATCGTTAAGCAGATCAGCCAGAGTATCTTCATCAATTGAATTCTCGTCGAGGTTTTCAATGTGCTTAAGATAGTGGCGTATTGAATCCAGGATTAGGGTTAAGTCGGTATAGGGAAGCTTTAAGTCTAGTGTTTCCATAATAATCTCTTAGCTCACTCGTTGAGCATACTCTCTAAAGTGGTCCATAAGTGCATGAAATTTTCTGAGTTCCATTGTTCTTGCGGGTGCGAGTATGTAGTGATTTCCATACCCCGGCCTCTTGTTTACGACAATTTTTAGTTTTCCTTATTCTCAATGAGTACTGAATGATAATGGGTGTTCAGCTCAGATTCGAGTTGCTTTAATCGGGCGGCAATATCTTAAAACTGGCCAGGATCTTGAAGGGACATGCCTCCCTCAAGGGATTTATCGTGGTCTGCGTTGATAATAGTAAGTCGTTTTTGGTTGGGGATCAGTTTTAATTCGCCACGCAGAATTGCTTCGAACTCGACGCCCTTTTCAGACCAGCGGGCGGATTTCATGGTCACTACATCTTCCATGGCCTCCCGCACCTCAAAGGGGTTTGCCAATTTGGCAATAATGATTTTATCTGTGTCGGACCTGTGGCGGGCTATCCGGTAGGGGGTTGGCTCTAAATGTGTGTATTCCTAACACAATATTGATTTGAGCCCATTTATTTAGAAGGCTCCGACAGGCATTGATCCTGTCGGATGAAAAATGTCCAGCGCCTAGCGAACTGCTAAAAGGGAAATCGAGACTATCTATTGCTAGTCACTCTTTTAGAACCGACGTACATTGCAAATAACCGAAGACCGATGGAAATTAAGACAAGCATACTTGGCGCTGTATGAGCGGGCATTGCCTTTAATTGCGTGATTTCTCTCTGAAGGGTCATCGTTTGATGAGGATTGGACTGGTGCTTTGGAACCTGAATGACGTTTTTCTTAAGTAATTTATCGAACGACTCGATTTCTCCCGCAAGCATATCCAGGAGTTCCAATTCGGTCTTGCCTTCCCATGGTAGCTGTTTCCTATAAGCGTCAACTGCTTTACCAAGCTTTTTCCATTCTTCTGCGAGGAAGGCTTCAAGTGATGAGAGGGTCCTAAGCTTCGAATTCATGGATTGATTGGCTCGGTAGGCGTTTTGTCCATGAGCGCCGCTCGCCATAATTCCACCAAAGTGCTGTACGTTATGTTTGGCAGTATTCAGGTTCCGGCTGATTAAGCTGAGTTGATCCAAGGTGTGGACCAGAGTCTGATCAAGTCTCGGATCTTTATTCTTAATCGCTGCCAGAGCGGTGTTAACTAGTCGACTCACCTGTACCTTGGTTGCATGTTCGTTGATAGACATATCCTTTTATCCTCGTAAATCCATTGAAGAATGTGTTCTGCCTCTCTGATTTGAGATGCATGTGCCACATTCAATTTTTTCCTTGATGAAAACGCGAATTCTAAATCAAATCTGCCGAGTGTCGTGGTCTAATAGAGTACGGGTCATTGCACGGAAGCCGTGGGCGGTCATGGTTTCATTGTCATAGCCCAGAGACCTGAGCGCAGTCCTTACACCGTTATCAGATAGTGGACGGCTTGGCCTTGTGCATCTTCGATATTGCTTGTGATACCTGGGAACTTGATGAACCCTGCGATGGGCAGGTCGAGCGTCGCCTTTTGGTCTTCGGGATCGATGAAGGCGGGACAATCGAAAGCGAACTCGTAGCGAACCTTGGTGGGGCCCTTACCGACGTTTCCGTTGAAGCACCATTGGCCGGAGTCGCCGTCGAAGAGCTTGCGGATCCAGTTGTTGACCGCTCCTTGAGTCGAGGCGCTAATCAAGTCCCAACTCTGTGAAAGGTCTAGATTTGGGGAGGATTCAACTTCTTGCAGGCCTTGCTGTTCTTCAATCTCTTCTTCTTCAATTAAGTCGCTTGGCTCTTCTCGGTCAACCAGGCCGCGCAGCCCCTCGACCAGCTCGGGGCGCGGGTCGCACACCCGCTGAAAAGTCGCAATCGGGTCGAGCACAAACTGATGAGCATTGCCTTCAGATTCACAGAGCCACTCGAGCATGCGAGCTTTATGTTGCAAGAGCTGGCTAAGGATGGGATCGCGCTGCATTGTGTCTGTTTGAGATGTTGGTTTGAAATCGAAAGAGAGCGAGGTCGAACTATCTAGCTGTGTAGCTTGCTTGCATAGCGGGCGCTACAGGTCGTCGGGAGAGAGTCTCGTCCATAATGATGCTCCTTTGTCTTCTTTATTAAATTTTTTTGAGAAGGCAAATAGCTGGGAAGCGCCACGCGCCCTCTTTGATACGGCAATCGAATTTCTGGCCCACAAGAAAATTGCCACCCGGCCTACAGTACTCCCCAGAAGAGCATCAGCCAATAAGAGCGAAGGCAATTACCAGGGGAAACGTTAGTGTTTTTCGGTTAATAGCTTTTTTGCGCCGTCGTTGGGATACCCTACATGGAGCCTGTCAACGGAAAGTTACGCGACTATTACATCAGCAAAGGTTTTACCTATAACGCTCACGGTGATTACTGCTGGAGGAGCATTGTATGACCGATGAAAAACGCCCCCAAAAGGGCACTCCTGAATATGAAAAGTGGAGAAAGGAACGTGCCAAAAAGCATGCTGAAGAGTTGTTATCAGGTTCTGAAGATGTGCATCAGACAGGGCTGCTGAGTGGGGTTAAAGATGCAATGTGAGATGATAATCCTGATGGGAAGCAAGATTTAAAAAAGTTGATAAGTAGGTTACAAAAATAGTGGTCAACTTCATAATTAAAGGATGTCTACTTTAAATTAGAGACGGCTTTTTATGGAAGGGCTCAAACTTTTCAGATAATATTCAAAAAATTAGTAAGGTCATCTATCCGGTTGGTCTTTTTCGTTTTAGTGGAGTTGAGAGTCCACTAAAAGGTATTTGGTTTTAATTGCATGAATTGGCTGATCGATAAAGCTGAACGGTTTCGAATGAGAAAATAACACTGACCGAAGACAGTAGTTTGCAAGCTATGTGGTGAGAAAAAAGTGAGCCAACAACACCTGGTGAATATATTGTTGCAGTTCATTATCCTCATGGTTTTGGTGCCTACGATGTGACTTCATGGATAGATGGTTAATGGCAGCTTGGGTACAGTGCTCAAGTCGTAGATTGGGTTCCTTTAGAGGTGCTGCTTAGTAGAATAGATGTAGGTTGGCCGAGACAAGATGAAGAAAACGTTGGCAAGCCATTTCGTAAACAGTTTGATGAGCATCGTAAGAAAAACCCTCTCTTTGATACTGACGATGATGACTTCGTAGAATTTAAAGATTGAGAGTAAATATTACTGCTTTGATCAAAAGGTGCTGTGGCGCCTTTTGATACCATATTCCTTTCCAATTAGTGATCCTCGGCGAATAGATGCGGTTTATTCAGCACTTGCGTTATTTTGGAGCGTGAAGGCTGTCTTTTTTGTAGAAGAAAATGGTGTACCCCTGTCGCCATTTCAGGTCACTGGAGGCTGGTCCTGTTTGCCTTAACCATATTATCTGGTGAGAGCAAACTGGAACACGGGAAAGAAATTATCCGCGAGGGACATGAGACAGCGATCTCCCCCCTGGTGGGGGCTTCCATTGCCTCTGCTGGCGCAATGCTCAATGTAGTTGTTTTAACTGACAACTACCGTGTCGATGTGACTCATTAGGTGATGAGTGTACCGGTCACGGTGTCGGTATTTACAGTGGTGATACTTCTGCTTACTGCCATATGGATATACTGTTTTATCGGTGATGTCGGGGCCAGTAAAGTCATCCGTGTACTGGGCTTGTATTAGCTTCTGTGGCCTGTTTGTAGGCACCTAGCAATTCTTTTCAATTTAACGGCCGTCGCTGGCTGCCAGCTTAAATGACTTTAGAGCACCTTTATAAATTACTTTTTTGGCATCCATCAGCACCATTTTGTCTGAACTTGAGGGAGATAAAATTGCAGAAAACGTAATGTTTAGAGGTGCACACCAGTATTTATTGGTGCCAGTTTGTCCCGCCAGAGATTTGCTGAATATACTTTTATCTATAGTTAAAAAGTCGCCACTCTGAAGCCTGTTTTTGGACTGAAGCCGGGCTTGGCGTTTGTCCAGACAGAGTGCACAGGAAGCGCCATTCCAAGATCCTGATTGTTCTATTTGTTTGCGATACGCTGGTAAGCTGAGACAATAGGATCAAGCCCTTTGAGAGCGCTTCTTTAACTTTCCAATTATGGGGCTGGTGGATACCTGAAGCTGAGAAATGATTGAGCTTTTACTGCTGGTTTCTGGTGTACTGATCTGGTATCTCAGTACTCTCGCAGCTGGGGGTGGGGTACTACTTCTAGTGCCGATCATCAGCTTCCTGGTTGGGCCACATTTAGTTGCGCCTACAGTTACTATTGCTAAGTGCGTGGCCTCCCCTTACCGTGCTTTGGTCTTTTGGTCTTATATTGACTGGCGGGTAATTCTCTGGCTTACCCCGGGGACCCTGGTGGGGGCGATGTTCGGTGCTTATACCTATACGCAAATGTCGCCGAAGTGGATACAGTTAATAATTGGGCTATTTTTGATGTCCACCATTTTTCAGTATCGCTTTGGACATAGGAAAAGATCCTTTCCTATGTCGCTGCCATATTTTTTGCCACTAGGGTTGGTTACTGCTTTCGCTTCAGGCCTTGTTGGGGCCGTGGGGCCGCTTAAAAATCCATTTTTACTGAATTATGGCCTGGAAAAGGAATCCTTGATTGCTACCAAGGCTTGCAATGGACTGTTAATGCAGCTTGTAAAGTTGGGCACTTACATTACTTTTGCAGCAGTCACCTTTGAATTGGCAGTTTATGGTCTGGCTGCCGGATTGGGGGGCATTATTGGTGTGACCTTAGCTAAAAGGAAACTGCACAAGGTGAGTTTTGAGAGATTTAGGGTTTATACCATTTTTATTATGTTTATATCTGGTTTGATTTTGGTGTTAAGAACCCTTTATGACCTGGTTTAGATTTTTTGTCAGTATATTGTTTAAGATGGTATCGGTAACTTAATTGCTTACTTAAAAATTAGCATTGAATAAAGTACTGGATACTACTAGTGCCTGTAATTATGTTCCTACAGGTGCCAGTACTTTAGATCTGTTTTAGTTCACTTATTGGCTACACAAAGTCATTTACATCCTCGAATTTTCTGGGGCTCATGCCAATGCAAACAGAACTTTTAAGTCGTTAAATCTGCCCAACGATTATCTTCATCAGGTCAGGCTTTGTAGGGCATTTAAGGCCATCGTGTAGGATCATCTTGAGTAAGTGCCCCAGCCTCCCTGACCCTCTGTCAGGGAGGAAGTTATATCAAGTTTTTAATTTAGGCATGCCGGGTCAGCTGTTACAAATGTATTATCTAACCATATGTTAATGCCAGTGCACAGAGGGTCCGTTGCGTCTCGCAAATCGAACTCAAAGTTATCTAAAGCAGTATTTCCGATAATTCTATTATCCGTATTGTCAGGGCCAAGAATATTTATTCCAGCTTCATCTGGATCTTCATCAATTCCATTCTCTAAGACAGTATTTTGAGTAACTAGAGCGTTCGATACACCGTCTTGCAGCTCGATTCCAGAGCCACCACTAGAAGCCACATAGTTTTGTGACACTGTTGCGCCAATTCCCTCTTCAAGCTCTATTCCTTCATTTCCACTCCCCTCTACATGATTTAATATTACGGATGTAAAGTCACCATTTACTTCTATCCCCTCGTCAGAAACTCCCTCTACCTGATTTTGAGTAATGACGTTATAATCCCCGTTATCATCAATTCCATCGCCAAATACACTTCCGGTGACTGTATTTGCAGTAATATTGTTGCTATTGCTTACTATTTTAATTCCATCAGTGCCGGCATCTACTATCTCGACAAATTGAATTGAGTGAAACCCTCCACCTTCTACATCTATTCCGTTAGGGCAATTGTTAATTTCTCCGCCTGAAACAGTGGCAGAAAACCCCTCAATTAGAATTCCTGCTTGACCTACTTCATCGGGGTCCTCACATGTTATCCCTCCACTGCCAATCATTGTTAAGCTTCCAATTGGTCCAATAACGGTAAGAGCGTTAGGTTCAGCTATGGATAATTCACAGGTGAGTGGCTGAATAAGGAAAGTTGGCGATATAATAACGTCTCCGCATGCAACAGCAGAAGCATGTGAGGGTAGAAGAAAAGCTGATGCAGTCAGAGTTAAGGCTATCGGTGAATATAGAAGTTTATGAAGTTTAATATTCATGAGCAGACCCTTTTTAAAATTTTAGGCGTGATAGTAGTTTAAAGGCTATGTTTTCTGCGAGCTATGAAGGCATTGACGGAGTCAACTTTAAAATACCATTACTTGTAGATTTTGTTATTTGTTTTTAAGAGTTTTTTATAATATGGGATCTCGATTTTATGCTGGTGCTTATGCGATTTCTCTGAGTTTGAGATTCCTGTAGGTTTTTAAGCTGTTCTGTATTCATTGGATGGCTGCTTTGGTGAAAATTAAATCACGGTGCTAGCTTGCTGGCAGGTGCAGCAACGTAGGGCTTCTAAAGTGCTCTTTTGAATCATCATACTCAGATTAGTAAGTAGGTTGCTTCTAGTAAGAGTCAAAATTTTCGCCGAATAACTTGATTGAATTCACTTCGATTCTCTTATAGCTTTAAGCACCGTTTAGTAATTCAGCCAAGGTGTCGTCATTAACGGAAGTTTCATCATATTTGGGATAATAACGCATCGAATCCAGGATAAAATTTAGAGTTGTGTAGAGCAGGGCAGTTTTAAATCTAGAGTTTCCATAATATGGACCCTACCTACTGACAATGGATGTACCATTAACCTGAATGGTGCGAATGTTCAAACTCCAAAGGGAGAGCTGTATATATAGCTCCTGATTTGTAGCTCGCAGCCGTAAGTGTAGTGGGATGGTCCAGATAAACAAAACTCAGGAAACTCCAGGTGTACAGGGCTTTCGTGGGCTGTCTGAGACAGCGATTTGGAGGAGATATCTAGAGTTGAAATCTGCTAGCAGATGGGCAAGGCGCTGCTTTATAAAGATATGGCCGGACTATTTTCTTCATAAAGTGTTGTGCTGCACCCCTTTCAGAATTGGCCCGTGCCTCGAATCAACGAAACCACAGCAATTAGGCCCCAGGAAATGTTAAGGAAGGCAGCAGGCCATGCTCTTTTAACCATGGATGCTGCTGCAATAAGAACAGCGCCGATTAAATTTCCAATCTGATAGTATGTTGATTGTGCATGAATAATCGCCAGTGAATTTAGCGTAAACATCAAGAGAATCAGTAGCGCACCAATCCAGCCAAATAATTCAATGTACTGGCGAGTCCTCATAAATATTACCTTGCGGCTGATGTTTTTTTACTTGCCAATATCTTCATACCAAATTTCAGGGTACTGCTGGAGAAATTGATTCATGAGATTAATACATTCAGAGTTATTAAGAACGATTAGGCTTACGCCTTCAGATATGAGTAATGTTTCATCACCCTGAAAAGTTATAATTTCACCGATAACAATATTTTTAATGCCATATAGGCGCATGGCTCCACTGCACATCGGGCAGGGTGATAGAATCGTGTAAAGCGTGCACATTTGGTAATCGACAGCGCGTAATCTTCCAGTGTTTTCCAGTGCATCCATTTCAGCGTGTTTTATAACACTATTCTGTTGGATACGCTGATTATGACCTCTGCCGATAATTTCGCCATTGCGCACTACCACACAACCAATAGGGATTCCTCCTGCTGCTAAAGCCTTTCGCGCCTCATCAATAGCCGCTTGCATAAAAGCTTCATGCTTGGATTTATTCATGCAACTCTCTGTTTAAGCTGTTAAGAGTACTTGAAGCGTAGGGCATAGCGTATTTATCGATGCATTCTTCACACCAAGGTGCCTGATTTTACTGATCAAAAACCGCGCGATCTCAACGATATGAACCGGCTGATCGATAAAGTAGGGTAGTTCTGCTTAAAGGTTCGTTTGTTTGGGTTATTTTCCAGGCACATTATTTTTCACTAGGACTTTGGCGACTTTTGGGACTTTTGTTCCATAAATCCGCAGAAAATATTTCAAATACTATTTACGTATCTGCTGACCAGAAATCATGGGGTATCCGTAAAGCTTTTGAAGGCAAAGGGTCCAAAAATCGCAGTAAAGTAAGCGCTACATAAATCACAGTATTTAATACCGTTTGTCGTGGGGCGGGCGTCCAAAGAACCTTGGGCGTGTACACCGTCGCGGGAATCGCATAGGTTGCTCGGGCGTGTAGTGGCCACTCGAGCAACCGCGCAGTCTACTGCGGGACCGCGACAATAAGGAACGACACGTACGACCCGCTGTTTTCTTGAGTGTGCTTGCTGTTTCCCTAGTCGCCGTCGCCAATGAGCGCGTGTGGTTTTTGCAGTGTGACCTGCGAGCCTGACGTGGAATAGGTCCCCGAGTCTCCACCGATTTGCCGGATGTCGTGGTCACTGCTGTCGTAGTGGAGTCGATAGCCAGACAAGAACACTGCCGCGTTGCTGATTGGCTGTCCCATGTCGACGGTGACGTCATCACTCGTGTGTTGGAGGTCTGTCACGTACTTTGCGATCAGAGGAGCGCTCTTGCTCAGCTCAATGAGGTTGCTGTCAATCGATGCGATGGCCTCGTTGTCTGAGTCATCGTGCATTAGCGCAGTCGATTGGATGGCCACTTCGTAGTTGTTCGGAACCACGGTGGTTGCCTTGAGCTTGATGGTGCGAACATGGTGTACCTTTTGTTGTCATACTTCACCTCGCTTGGCAATTTTACGATCTTAGCGAAATGTCCGGAAGGATTAGACCACTACAACCTCAAGTGGATTTGCGAATACGGACCTAGATTTACTCTTAAAGCAGCATGGAAAACAGAGAGTAGTAATTGCGGGGAATCGTGCGAATACCTGTATAGATTCGACCGGTCGATACGCTGTTGAACTTGGCTACCATGCGACTTTAATTTCTGATGTTATTGCTGCTTTTAGTGAATAGGAGATGGAAGCAACCATAAATATTAATTGGCCAGCATTCGCGCATGCAGTACTAACTACCGATCAGTTCCTGAGTGAAATTTAATTAGTAAGGGCATTATTTTTTAGTGTCAGACTTGTCTGGGAACTGACTATCATTATAGGCGGCATCACTCGGTTAAAGTTGATGATGCTTGAAGTATGATCAGAAATAAAAAGGCCAACCTTGCGGTTGGCGTTTTCGATTTGGTAGAGATGGCGGGAGTTGAATGCAGGGATTAAATAATTCATGCATTTGATAACCCGCCAATAAACCCGTCCAATAGAGCAAACTACGGGAGCTGATGGCTATTTTTTGTGGAGGTGTGAGTTGTAAGGGTGCTGACTGGCTGATGCTCCTGAGAGTTGGCCTGGCCCAATAGTTGGGGTATCCAAGCCCCCGTTCTGACGCGAACAAAACCTTTATAGGTGTCAACATTAGGACAAGCCCCTTCTTTGATAAGGCTTCTACTCGAGTTTGACGAAATAATAATCCTTTGGTTATGGGGTACTATCTACCGGTGAGGAGGCGGGAGAATACCAGCGGAAGACTGCTACTTAGAAAGGGGGAAGAGAATTTGATAGCTGAGGGGTTGCCCCACCTATGAGGAGAAGGTTACCAAACTCTAAACAATTGAAGATATCTTTGAGCAAAGCCCAAGGGCGGCTCTTAGGGTGACTATTGTTGGGTTCTGTCGCAAAGTTTGCGACAGAACCCAAAGTGGAGCGCTACAGTTGGCGTTTGCTCGTAGGTGCCAAAAAGGGCTTTTATAGTTCCTATATCGAAAAGCAATTTATTCGCTCAGCGTAATTTCTGCACCCTCCCCAGGCAATCCGGATACCGGCAGCGAATCACCGCTGTCTTTTCGGCGAATATCCACGGCGGTAACACTGCTGGAGAAGGTTTTGGATACGGAACTGCCGGAACCGCTATCCGAGCCACCGCCGCCACAAGCACTCAGAGCTAATAACAGCAGAGTGGGGGCCGCAGATTTAAGCATGAAGTTTTTCCCGTTCATCAGTATGCGCTCCTTCATTGCACAAAATCGTAAGTGACGATGAAATGGCTCTCGCCAGGCTCCAGTACCAGCGGTCCCGGCATATCGAGCTGGAAAGTCAGCTCGCCGTCATCTGCTTGAAACCCGCTGCTGGTAAGTATGGTGTCGCCCTCATCCAGGCTTCCGCTGCTGTTGTTGTCCAGGTAGAGTTTTGCCAGGTCAATATCCAATCCGTCGTTCCCGCTGCCGGATGCTTGCAAGGTCAGGGTGTTGAGTTCCGACTCTACATCCGTCTCCAGGCTAAATACCTGCACCACCACATCCTCCTCGCCTGGACTCGCCTCGCGATCGCCCGCAGTACCCGAATTAAACTTCACGCCTGAACTCGATGCCTGCTGGAAGCGGGGGTTAAAGGGCTGGGCATCTTCGCTGTCTACAGCACCGTCATTATCGGTATCCACCACCGTTGCCGCATCCAAGCCCAGCACGAAGGCGCCGCGAATCGTGTTCTGCACACTGTTGCCGGCACTGTCTGTGGCGACAATGCGCAGGTCGGCGACGGCAGATTCCGACACTTCGGGCAGCAGGGTAAAGTAGCGACCGTCTACCGGAGCAGTTTCCAGTGGCAACCAGTCACCCCCGTCCAGCGCCAGTTCGGTGGTCACGGAATCGAGTGGTAACTGGCTTTCGAAGGATAAAAATAGTTTGGCGTTGCGGCGCGCATAGTGCGAAATCACTCCGTCGTCCAGCAGTTCCAGCATAGCGATACGCGGTGCAGCGGCACCATCCAGATTATTGAGTTGTACCCGGGCGCTGGAGGTGTATTCCTCTTCGCCGAGAGAGGTGGTGTACTCGAAATCCACCTGCACTGAGGTACATTCGCTGTTGGCGAAGAATAGGTACTCTGGAATGTTGTCGCCGCTGCTCAATTCACTATCGCCGGGCATGCACAGGGCGCGGTATCTGGACTCCGGGCGGTAGCCGTTGCCCCAGCTGTCCATTATCCAGCTCGAAGAAATACTGCCGTTGATGCGGCTGGGAAGCAAGCGGTGATTACCGCCGTCATTGCGCAGGCCCCCGGCAAAATACCTGGGCCCCTGGCCCATAAGCATGATTGCACTGGACCGCTCCAGTATTACCTCAGGGATAGTGAAGTCCTCATCGCTACGCCGCAGCTTGCGGTAGCCCGTGCGGCCGACGGAAATTTCGTTGCTGTGGGTCTCCGTGGTCCAATCTTCCCGTAGGGGTACAAACAAATTCAAAAATGCGGGCCAAGCGGCGATATCCTCCTCGTGCCCATGCAGGGTAAGCAGTGATGATTTGTGGGTCAACTCGCTTGGTACTGACCACCAGTTTATAACGGACTCATACATAGGGAGCCCGTAACCTATGGCATAGCCCTCCCGATTCCAGAGCGGGTTGCCGATCAGCAACTGCACACTACCGGGATTGCTGAGATCGAAGTGCAGATCTTCAGACATGCCCTGTTGTCCGTGCTTAACTGTATACAGCTTGCGGTCCTGCGGGTGCGCGTTCCCTTCTTCCGCCAAGCCTATATAGTTAACATGGAAGTTATCAGACAGATTGCGCAGGGTTTTCATCGGCGTATCCCCGCTGTAATTCAGGTGCAAGCCTGACCCGGGAATTTCGGGGTGAGTCAGCCCAAGTACCTGATCCATAAACTGGAGTGTCTCGCCGCTTTCTGTTTGCAGGGGGGGAATACCAGCCCCCCGAACTCTTGCAGGGACTACCAATTCACCATCGGAAGTGTGCCGGTTTTCAAATGCATGCCAGACGTCATACCGCTCTCCATCAGCAATGACGTCCGTACTGAACAGAATATTGATAGGTTCGTTACGCACCGGCATATGCAGGGCCGGTTCAGCACTTTCGAAATTGGAGAGCTGCTCCCAGGCAGACCAGCCCTCATTGAACAAAAATGCGGAATAGGACCAGTATTCCCCCGGCGCCTCGGATTCACGCATGGACAGTACCTCCGCGCGATGGAAGGCTACTGGCAGGCGCACCCGCTCTTCGCCGGATGAGTATTCAAGCGCCGAATCGTAGGTGAGGTAAAGCGGTTCGAGGTAGGGTACCTGACCGTGATCGACATTCAGGTCGACGAGTTCGGCTCTGCTCGCACCCGCTTCCAACTCGAACTGATCGGTGGAAAGTTCCAAGTCGGTGCCGGCGGGGAAACTACCCCCGTCTGCAACTGCGAATTCGGAAGGAGCGCTCAGGTTTTTCACCGTCACCTGCAGGGATCTCCGGCTGTGAGCGCCCTGTCCGAAGTGCCCCGCATACAGGGTTGGCGGGCTGACCAGAAAACGCGCGCTCGCAGCTGCGAAGGCATCCAACTGCCCGTTGCCCACCTCGGCCAGTTGGCCGACCACCTGCGCGGCGCGGTTGACCAGCAACGCCTTGATCTCGGCGCTGGTTAGTTGCGGGTGCAGCTGGCGTAGCAGTGCCGCGGCGCCTGCCACATGGGGCGCGGCATAAGAAGTACCGGAATCAGTGCGGAAGCCGCCGCCCAGATTGGCACTGGTGATATCCACGCCCGGTGCGACTATCTCAGGCTTGACGCTGTTACTGCTCAGGTCCAGGCTGGTACCGAACATGCCCCGGGAACTAAAGTCCGCCAGGTGGCCCGCCCCATCCACCGCGCCCACGGTGACTATTTCCTCTGCGGAACCGGGACTGCCAATGGAGTTGAAAAAGGGACCGTCGTTGCCGGCGGCGGCGACCACCACGACACCGGCGCGCATGGCATTGTTGGCGGCGACGGACGCAACCGAGTTGTTTCCACCCGCGCCACCCAGGCTAAGATTAATCACGTCCACCGCATCGTCTGTTTGCGGATTTCCGTCCGGGTCCAGCGCGGCCTCGATGGCGGCGATGATGTCGCTCTCGCTGCCATAGCCATAGCTATCCAGCACCTTGTAGGCATAGAACCTGGCAGCGGGCGCCACCGCCGCGGCCACGCCGGCCACCATGGTGCCGTGGAAGTGGTCGTCCATGGGATCATTATCGTCGTTCACGAAATCGTAGCCACCGGCCACGCGGCAGCCGCTTCCGAAACAGCCGCCCAGGTCTTCGTGAGTGTAATCGATACCGCTATCGATAATGGCGATACTGGTCCCTTGCCCTTCGACGGCCCTGTCCTGCGCATCGCGCATTGCCCACACCTCGGGCGCGCGTACCTGCTGTGGACTGCCGGCCTGAAAAGCGCGCACCTGCCGGTCCCGCGTTACCGCGCGCACCTCAGGCATGGCGGCGATAGCGGGCAGCTGATCCACCCTGGCGGTTGCGCTGATAGCGTTGACTGCACGAGTAAAGCGGTGGCTGTGGCCCGTGATCAGTTTGCGCTGTTGAAGTTTGGCGACCATTTGCCGCTGGCGCAGGCCCAACTCCTGCTGCCGGGCGGCGAAAGCGCGCATATCCCGCGGTGTGCCGATAGCGCCCGATGCCCGCAAGCCAGCCTGCTCCGCAGCGGAAGGCCCGTGCAGTTCGATGATAATGCGCACCTCTTCATTCGCGCGGTATCTGATCACCTCCGGCCAGGCTTGCCTTTGTCGCTCCGCCTGAGACGCGCCTTCGCGGGACACGCCCAACTGCAGAGAGCGAGACTCTGAAGCTTTTTTCCCGGGGTCGGCTGCCGCGGGTTGCAGTAATGCAACCAAGACGGTCGCTGCCAGATACTTCGGAATCGGTTTTACGCGCATAGTAAACCCCCTATTTAAGTAGTTGACCCTGAAAAAAACAAACATCCACCTCCGTACCGCGCAGCGTGGGTTTACGGGGGGATTCTCACCAAATTCAGCTTTCAAGGCGTATGCAAAAGAGCCATATTGTTAACGAACGTGGATTTGAGGCTAAAAAAATTGGTAAAAGTCCCTTTTTTTAGGGCGCAATAAAAAGCTTCCAGTGCCTTAATTATCCGTTTCCTTAAATTCCGGGCGCATGCGGCCATGAAAAGGTTGATGGCATCACCCACGGTGCCTTTTAGGAAGTTTCTTGACAGTAGAAAATCAAATTTCAGGTGTTCAATTAACGGCTCAATTGCCGCTCGACGCCAACACTTTTTCCGCTTCTTTTCTCGCTGGTAGCGATTATCTCTTTTCAGCGCAGGCTTAGGTGAAACTATTTTCGCACCTTCGGCCATCTACTTTGCCCGATGACCCGATCACATATGGCCTCTTTAATCTTGGGCTATCTAACTTCGTTGGCCATGCTAATCACTTTATCTAAAGTCCTGCTATCGTGAATGTTTTCGTGGTGATTCTCAGCAATTAGAATAATGTCGTCTTTCGCGGTAGAGACAATAGAGGCTTTGCTGTCATACTCATACGGCTTATGATCTTTACCCTTGGCAACACAATACACTTGCAGTTCGTGTAAGCTGTAGATATTGTCTTTATCATTTTTCTGTTGTTTCAAGACACACTCATACAGTGCAAAATCATCCTGACAGGTGTGTAAAAGACTCTCAAGTAATTTTCTTCTCAACTCCCGCAAAAGAATGCTCGCTATGGTACGCAGGCGTTTTACCGTTTTTTTTCGCTTGAACGCTTCTTGATATGGTGAAAGAAACGCAGTTTAAGTCGCGTTTCTTTTGGTTCCTTAGTATAGGTTCGGCGCTGCTGAATACCATTATGCTTGGCGATCTTATTAAGGCGGTTAATAAAATCGCCAGCCTACCATCCGTTGGGTAAGTAATAAATAAATTTCTCTTGTACTGTGGTATCAATATTTACAGTTTTATCTTCAATAAAATTGGCATGGAGTTGCACCGATATCTTGAAAACTGGTTTCAACAGCGAGCTCACCAATGCAGCTGCGAAAATGCACCAATTCTATGGGGTGGTAGGGGGCTTTATTCTGGAAAGATTTTAAACCACAGAAGGCTTGATAGTAGGGGGTTAGTTTCCATTGAAGTACAACATTCTCGCCACTCAAATTTTCTAATTGCTTGAGAATAAGTAGGCCGACGAGGAGGCGAATGGGAATGCTCGGGCGCCCCTTTTTTTCAGATTAAAAGTGCTCGAAAGTGCAATCAAAATCTGTCCAGGGAATTTCTTTTGAGAGTAATAGCAGTGGATCTGACGGATCAAGTTCATCGAGGATAGGTACCAAAAAACTGGTTTGTTGGTACTGATCAGTATCAATGAGCATAATTATCCTTGAGCATTTCGACCAGAAATTTGACCCAGAATAATGATAACTGGTCGAAACGGTTATGCCTCTTATCTGCGTAGTCATAGTGCCATAAGGCTGGCGATTTTATTCAGAGCGGAATACTTACGATTCAATCGCAGCATTTTCTGCTACGGATTTCCGTGGAGACTTGAAGAAGTTTGATGTACCAACCTTGATAATCCACGGCGAGTGCCGATTGATAGCTCCGCTCGCGCTGCAGCCAAAGTTGTTAAGCATGCCAAGCTAGTCGTCTATCCTGGAGCCCCCATGGCCTTGCTGATACACATAAGGACCGCCTCAATCAGGATTTGCTGAAATTTCTGCAAGACAGATCAATACAATGAAAGGCGCTCTGGTACTTGGGCGCCTTTTTATTGCAGTTCTGTCGTAAATTTTTCGTATGGCTGGAAGGTGCCTATGGCCTGGACACAGTTACCCTGCGAGCTTCATAAATTGGCGCTAGGCCGGGATATCTTCATGGCCTAGTTGCCCTTTTCGGATCATATGCGCGGTCTCAATGCCATTGAGAGTGGTAGCTGCTGAATGAAAGGTCTTAAAGCCCATCATAGGCTTGGTTTTGCGTTTGATAAACCGGTGACCCTGCTCAACGATATTGTTGAGATATTTGACCTGTAGGGTATTGATGTTGGTCAGACCGGCCAGGTTGGCTTCACTTTTGCCTTCTCTGGCAGTCCACTATTGCCAATGGGTTGCTCAAAGAAACCTGTTGCTGTGGCTTTATCTCGGGTCTCCGAGAGCATGAAATCAACGGTTTTCCCATATTTATCAATTGCTCGATACAGGTATGCCCACTTGCCTTTAACTTTGATAAAGGTCTCGTCTATATGCCAGGAGGTGCCAACCTGAGTCTTTCTCTACCTGACATCTGCCGCAATTTGCGAGGCGTATTTGACAACCCCTCGGTTGAGGGTGGCGTGATCAACAGTAGCCCCACGCTCCTCCATTATCTCTTCCAGATCACGATAGGACACCGCATAGTGCACATAGAAGAATATGGCATACAGAATCACATCCTTGGGGTAGTGGACACCTTTAAAACTGATCAACGGGGCAGAGGCTCAGAGCTTTTACCTGAGATACAGGGGTGCCTGCAAGACCGACAAACTTTGCGGGAAACCCCTTAAGCATCTTCCAGACATACTGTAGTATCGGTATCTATCGTTGCTTGGATGTCCAACTCATCAGGCAATAATTGTGTGATTTGATGCTGGAATTGCAATAGCGATTTTTCTTGGTAATGATCAATCTGATCAGCAAAATTGTCGCCTCTAAGAGAACGATAATATCTTACTTTGTCAGGGCCAAGTTTCAGAAGTGCGGGAACAAAACCAAGATCGTTAAGCTGCAAACGATCATGAACGGGTATCCATTCGTTGTTCACTCTCAACTGGATATCGGGGTTGATAATATAATGTCCACGTTTGATACGCTTAAAGAGTTGTCGGTTATACGGGGAGGTACGATCGACTTCGTTGCCGGACAGAATACTGCTGATATAGGATTGTCTTTTGCGGCGCTCGGGTAATATCCTATCAGGTAAACTCTGAACAACTTCCGCAAGAGTTTTGGCGGTAAACGCCTCATGACGGGTAACGGCCTCACTTAACCGGCGGTAAAACAGCGCAAACATCAAATTAAGCACGAAAAAACCCATCAGTTTTTTGTCGAGTTTGATGAGTCTCCCTTGCACTTGAATAGATAAACTATCAGGTTCTAATTTTTCATAAATAGCGGGCAGCTTGTTTCTCGCATATTTCTCATCAAGCAATGCCGCTTCTATAGCCATTTGCAAGGCATTAAGGCCATTGCTGCCGTAGCTATCCAGATTAGCCCCCCGCTCTATCAGCGCGTCAACTAGCCCATCATTACCCAACCGTGCAGCCACCATTAGGGGGGTCAGGTTAAAGATGGTTTGGTGATCAACACCGTAGCGCTCTGTATCACGCAAAACCGCATTCGGATTTTTCAAATCATAGGGCATGAAGTGTTTACGGTAGATCTGCTGGAGTGACTTCTTTTCCGGCTGAGAGGCGGCCTTAACACCTTGTTTGATCAGGGTGTTCAGCATGGGGCGGTGATAGTAAAGCCAAGAGTACTCCAATGCCAGAATCTGTTTTTTCTTATTTTTTCTCTGACTGACTTCTTCGCATAGCTCATTGAATACTTGGCGATCCAGTACAGGCCAAGGTACTGGTTTTTGCTGAAGAATCTGGTCGCGGATAGCCTGTGCCTGTTCTTCCTTACCCTGGAGTTCAAGTTTTCGGGCTTCTTTCTGCCACTCATCAAGACTCGACTTTTGCTGGTCGACCTGAAGCTCACCGCTGAAGCGCTCAAGATTGAGTAGCTGTATTATGGGGTGCTTTTGATTTCGCTCAACGATGTAGAGGTTATTCACTGCGCGGGTAATGGCCACGTACAGAGCATTGATATAAAACTTGAACACCTCCAATGATTTGTCATGTTTGTTTTTCGCCCGCGCATAATTAAGCTGGTCTTTATCCAACGCATTGGCATCAACACCATCAGCAATGTTTTTAAAGGGCTTTTCTTCACCACTGATAAAGTTATACAGAATGATATTGGTATATTCGAGTCCCTTAGCTTCTTGTATGGAGAAAACCAGTGGGGTATTGAAGCACTTGCGGGCATCGGATTTCTGGTCTGGGTGCATCACCAGTACGGCAAATTGCGTCGAGAGGGCTGTCTTGCTGTCGAGATCCTGTAAAACCGTTTTGCTGTCTTTGAGCAATTGAAGGCCGCCCTTGTGCTCTCCCACACTATTGACCAGATAGTTACTCTCTTTGTCGATAGAACCAAATCGGGCATGCTTGAGTTTGAGAATTCTGTTAGCGACTTCTGTGATTACCGGAGAGTTCCGGTAATTGGACTGCAGCACCCGCACCAACTCGCCACTACCTGTCAACGCCTGCTGCTTAAAAAAAAGGGATTTGATCTTGGACCAGGAAAAGAAATTTGGATGAACGATCTGGTTAGAATCACCACACAAGATAAACTGTCCGGCGGTACGTAGGCTTTTCAGCAGTAAGAACAGCTGAATATTTGTCAGGTCCTGTACTTCGTCGATCACCACAAAATCATACGTTGCCCCGAATTTCTCAAGGTAGCTATGACTGAGAATGTTAGTATCGTAGTAGTTCTCTTGACGAAGGAAGGCGAGATACTTTTCAAATAAGGCATATACCTCGGCACGTTCATCTTCAGCGAAAATAGACTGCTTAACCCCTAGGGCAAAGTAATCTTCACGGGATAGCCAAGCCGATTCCGTGAAAGAACCGGTGAGCACCCCACGGAATTCCTCGAACAGTTTGTGCGGGTCTTTGAGCTTGCTATTTCCTTTATGACGAGAGAACCAATCCCCAAAGGCTTTCAGGGTGATTTCTCGTCCCTTGGGAACCCGGATGCTCTCGAGAAATTCTCGGAATGATAGGAAGTCGATATTTTGCTCATCATTGCTGTATTGGTTGGCGTAATACAAATTACGAGCATTTTGCACCAGAAAGGGAGATAAGCTGACATAGAGAATGTCTCCGCTGGCCTGCTTCATCTTTTCAAGGGTCAGAGCTGTCTTGCCACTGCCTGCACTGCCAACTACCACCAAGGGTGCGGGCAGGTTATAAACAGCTCTTTGATCGTCATCAAAGGAAATAATCTTATCTAGAAGGTTAAAACGTTCACTGTTACTGTTGAGGTAGGTAATAGGCTCAATAGTGATTTCTTCAGGACTGTTGATGACAGGAATTTTATCTTCATCAATCTCTGTACCTCGCTTTAGAAAGCGAGATTTTTCATAGGCGTGATTGGGTAGGTGCTCTAGAATTAGGCAGTAAGGCTGGTCACTATGACTATACAGTGAAAAAAGCAGTCGATCATTTTTGTTTAGCCTTGCACGGTAAAGGTTATTGCCTATCTTACGGACATCGGCCTGGCGGAAATTGTTGTTTGCTAGTGCGTCTTTGACTTTTGGGAATCCCTTGATGGTGGCTGGATTCAGATTATCGTAGAGAAGTATATTCATGGGCCAATAGTACCAGCCTAACCTATTGATTTAAATTGACACGAAATCAAGAACCAGGATCTTTAACGCTTTTGGCGTAATCAATACATTTGTACAGAGTTGGCTTTGAAACGCCCATCAATGTACATATTTCACCGACTGTATGCTGCTTCTCTTCATAAAGTTTGACTGCTAGGGCCTGCTTGTCCTTGTTCAGTGCTATAGGTCGACCATCTTTACTCGCCCGCGCAGCCTGCAGCCCCGCATGGCTCCTTACTTTCCGGCAATTTGGTGGGGTCAGTGGCGCAAGCCTGCTCGAACCTACAATTAACCCCGCCAAAAATGGCTGGATTTGGACGGGTTAGCTTAGATTAACTGGGATGGTCCAGATAAGCAAAAACCCCGGAAACACTAGGTTTGCGGGGCTTTCGTGGGCTGTCTGAGACAGCAATTTGGTGGAGATGGCGGGAGTCGAACCCGCGTCCGTCAGCACTCTGCCAGAGGCTCTACATGCTTAGCTCCGTCTATTGATTTAACCCATTACAGCCCGGCGGTCAGGACGTATAGGGCGATCCCGTAAAATGTTTAACCGCTTACCCACGGGTATGGCTTGCGGCGATCCAGTTCTGTATAACAGTCTACAGCGCGATACTGGAACCTTGCTGAAGACTGCTAAGGGACGAACCCTTAGTTAGCGCTTCACAAGCTGCTTACGCAGCGAGTTGGGCACCGTAGTTGTCGTCGTTGGCAACTAATAAAATACAGCTTTGGATTTACGAGATTCGCTGCCATCTCGGCATGCACCCAAGGTTTCGTAACCGGCGTCGAATCCAAGTCATCCCCGATAAGAAACACTCTCGTGTGTCAATTAAGTATACCCCAAAGTAGCGCTGCGAAATAGAGCTTGATCGAAGGGGTTGTTGGCGGTCAGGGGAAAAGGTGGAGGAGAAGTCGGGAGTAGCCCCGGCGGTTACCGCCGGGGCAGTTAATAGGGCAGTTACATAATTGACTGAGCGAAGGCGACCAAGATCAGCAGGGGGCACACGATGCGCACATACCAGGGCCAGATCTTCCAGAACAGAGTGTGTTCAATATCCTCATGGCCTTTCTCCAGCTCACCCAGTAGCTGGTCACGGCGCCAGATCCAGCCTGCAAAGATACACAGGGCGATACCAAGCAGGGGCTGTCCGTATTCAGTACTGATACTGACTGCCAGTCCAAACAGGGTATCGAAGTTGTAAATAATGGTGCTGCTGATGGCGAATATGACCAGGCCAACCGCTGGGGTGGCGATACGGCGTGGAACCCCCAGGTTCTCAATCGAGAAAGCCACCGGCACTTCCAGCATAGAGATGGAAGAGGTGAGGGAGGCAATCACCATCAGGGCAAAGAAGGCAATGGCTACGAATACACCAGCTTCGCCCATGGTATCGAACAGTGCTGGCAGTACCTGCAGGATCAGGTTGGGCCCGGCAATCAGGGCACCGTCAGCGGCGAAGATCTGGGTGCCGGCTTCCTGGGCTACATACATGGCGGGCAGGATCAGCAGGCCGGCGGTGAAGGCGATACCAACATCAATCAGGGTGACCAGGGCACCGAGGCGCGGCAGGCTCTCCTGCTGGCTCAGGTAAGAGCCATAGATCAGCATGGTGCCTACACCCAGAGACAGGGAGAAGAAGGCCTGGCCCATGGCGGAGATCAGCAGCTTCGGGGTGAAGTGACTGAAGTCCGGCATCAGGTACACCTCCAGGCCGGTAAAGGCGCCGGGCTGGGTGAGTACGTAGGCGATCAAAAGTAGCAACAGGATGATCAGGGAGGGCATCAGCAGGGTGGACCAGCGCTCGATACCTTTCTCAACACCGCTGGCAATAATCAACATGGTGAGGCCACTGAAAATTGCGGTAAAGATCAGGTTGCGCTGGGTACTGTTTTCAGTGAGCCACTGTGCGGCTTCCTGGGCACCAAACAGGGCTGCAAAAGGCTCGGCCAGGTGGGCCACCATCCAGCCGGCCACAATGGCGTAGAAGCTAAGAATCAGGGACGCCACCAGGATACCGCCAAAGCCGGTAAGGCTGCCGAAAAAGCGGCTCACAGGGCCAGTGGAGATAGCGCGTAGTGCCTGCACCATATTGCGCCGTGCGTAACGACCAATGGTGAGTTCGGCCATCAGTGCCGGGTAGGCGAGGGCGAAGGCCAAAAACAGGTAGGCCACTACAAAGGCGGCGCCGCCGTTACTGGCGGCTTTGGTGGGGAAGCCCCAAATATTGCCGAGGCCCACGGCGGACCCCGCCGCGGCCATCAAAAAGCCAATATTCGAGCTGAATTGTCCTCGCGGTGCACTCATTGGAAATCCTGTAATTATTCTTTTATTGGTACTTTGTGCACTACTTGTGCGTCGCGCGCATCAGGCGTTGCTTTTCGCGGTTCCAGTCGCGCTTTTTCTCTGTTTCGCGTTTGTCGTGCATTGCTTTGCCTTTGGCCAGGCAAACTTCGCATTTGACCAGATGACCTTTCCAATACAGGGCGGTGGCCACCACGGTGTGTCCCTTTTGCTCCACGGCGGCAATCAGCTTGGAGAGCTCGCGTTTGGTGAGTAGCAGGCGACGGGTGCGGTCGGGCTCGGTGACATAGTGGGTGGAGGCACTGGGCAGCGGCTGGATATTGGAACCCAGCAGCCAGGCTTCGCCATTTTTGAAAATGACATAGCTGTCGGTAAGCTGGGCCTTGCCCTCACGACAGCTTTTCACTTCCCAGCCCTGCATCTCAACGCCCGCCTCAAACTTCTCTTCAATGAAGTAGTCGTGACGGGCCTTCTTGTTGAGGGCGATGGTATTGGATGTTTGCGCTTTCTTTTTCTTGGCCATGAAAACTTCTAATGACTAGATAAAACTGTGTCCAAAAAACTTCAGGGCCACGGTGTTGATAAAGATCAACAGCAGTATCAGTGGGATAAAGGTGCCCAGAGAGAAGTTTATGTATTTTTGTGAGAAGGAGCCGGCGAAGGCCGCATCGCCTTCCTGAAGCTCCTTGTCAAAGTTGGCTTTCTTCCACTTGTAGATCACGAACAGACATACCAGCAGGCCGTTCAGGGGCAGGATGGTGTCGTAGAAAATGATCTCCACTAAATCGAAGAAGGACTTGTTGACGCCGGCCAACTGTACAAATTCAGTGAGCCAGTTGACCATGCCAAAGGAAACGGCGCAAGCGATGGCCAGTACAAACTGTATTCCGGCGACAACGTAAATGGCCTTTTGACGCTCCATATTGCGCTCGTCGCGCAGGGTGGCAATGGGTACTTCGATAATGGAAACCAGGGAAGTGATTGCTGCTACCAGAACCAGGAAGAAGAAGATCGCAGCTACGGCACTTGCGCCGAAATAGCCGATGCTGTCCTGCAGGGCGAGGAAGATCTTCGGCAGGAACAGGAAGATCATGCCTGCGGAAGACTCGCTCAATTCAGAGGGATCAATCTCCGGGTTAAAGTGGAAGATACTCGGCAGGATCAGCAGGCCTGCGGTAAATGCAACCAGGGTGTCAGTAATGGCTACCGCACGGGAAGAGCCGGGAATGGAGTCCCGCTTCTTCATATAAGAGCCGTAGGTAATCATGATGCCCATACCCAGGGACAGCGAGAAGAAAGCCTGGGCCATGGCTTTACTCACCACGTTGCCGTCGATCTTGCTGAAATCCGGTACCAGGTAGTATTTCACTCCAAGGATGGCGTTATCCAGGGTCAATACAAAAATTACCAGGCCCAGCAACATAACGAACAGCATCGGCATCAGGGTTTTTGCAGCGCGCTCAATACCGTCTTTAACCCCCATAGCGAGAATGGCATTGATGATCAGCATCAGTACCACCAGGTAAATAAATACCTGGGGGGTGTTAATAAAGTGAATAAAGAAATCTGGTGTTGCCAGTGTGGCCAGGTTGCCGGTGACGGTTTCAATTAAATAACCGAGTACCCACACGGTAACCACTAAATAGAAAACCGCGATCATAAAAGGTGTAGCGAGGGCCAGCCATCCGGGAATACGCCACAGGTTTGAGCCATTGGAGAGTTGGCGGTAGGCGCCGACAGGGTCTTTGTCGGAGCGGCGCCCTATAGCAAGTTCGGCCATCATAACCGGCAGGCAGATCAGGAAAACGAAGAGAGCGTAAACCAGCAGGAAGGCACCACCCCCGCTCTTAGTGGCAGCTACTGGAAATGCCACCAAATTACCAATTCCAACTGCGGAACCCGCAGCGGCCAGGATAAAGCCCAGCCTTGACCCAAAATGCTCTCTCACGGCGGTCATAGTACTCTCGCTATTATTTTTTATCGGATACAGCTTTCGTTTTTGTTATTCCAGCGAGACTGGGGGTGTCCCGATGGCAAAAAATGCGATTGTTACAGGAATTGTCTTGCTTGAGTAGCGCTGGCTGGCAAAATTAGCGGCCAGACGACGATCCTGGGCGATTGTGCCCGAAGGACTGGCTTAGGCAGCAGGAATGACTGAAATTGAACGCAGCGCGTTGGTGATGTACAGCGCAGAACAAATGTTTGACCTGGTCAATGATGTGGCCAGTTACCCGCAGTTTTTACCGGGGTGTCGCGGGGCGGAGGTGTTGTACAGCGATGCGCAGACGCTCGAGGCCAGGCTGGAGTTATCTCGTGCGGGGGTTCGCCAGAGCTTTGTTACCCGTAATCAATTGGTGCGCCCGCAGAGTATGACTCTAACATTGGTGAATGGCCCCTTTGAGAAATTCACTGGCCAATGGCATTTTACTCCGCTGGCTGAAAATGCTTGTAAGGTGACTTTCGCTCTCTCATTTTCATTGAAAAGCCGGCTGATTGCTGCGGCCGTGGGGAAACTTTTCAGTGACCTAGCCAATCAGATGGTTGCTGTTATGTGCGAACGCGCCGAGAAGATTTACGGAAAACCGCAATGACAGAAGAGAAGACTATTTCAGTAGAGGTGGTCTACGCACTGCCCCATGAGCAGCGTCTGATTCGCTTGTTGGTCAAGCAGGGTACTACGGCGCGAGAGGCCTTGATTCGCTCGGGTATCCCGGAGGAGTATCCGGAAGTGGACCCGGACAGCGCCAAGATGGGGATTTTTGCCCAGCTGCTAGGCAGTAAAGGGCTGCCGCCGGCAGAAAGTTATGAATTGCAGCCTGGGGATAGAGTTGAAGTGTATCGCCCGCTGATTGCTGATCCGAAAGAGGCGCGCAAGCAGCGCGCCGAGAAGGCCAGGCGTCTGGCTGAAAAGAAAAAAGGTGCCGAGGGGACCTCTAATTAGGCTTTAGGGCCAATCTGCTGGTTGCCAGTCGCCGCTGGTGGCTACCAGGGAGTCCTCATCAAAATAAACGCTAAAACGTTTTTGCGTGATATTGCCTTTCTGGTCGCGAAGGCGGTTCACGTAATCCCAGCGGTTGGGGTTGTAGGTGTCTTCCAGCAGCGGGGTACCAAGAACAAACTGCACTTGGCGGCGGGTCATGCCCGGTTTTAGCTGGTCCACCATCTCCTGGGTAATGATATTGCCCTGCTGTACCTTAATGCGGTGTACGCCGGGAAACTTAACCAGCGTACAGGCGCCCAATAGGGTGCATAGGCTGGCGATGGCGAAAAATCTCAGGCTAGACGGCATTCATTGCTCCATTATGTTCTTTCACTTGGTACCTCTCACACCGATTTTAATGGCTAACCGGAATAGGCCCCGCAAAAGGAGGAAAGTTCCCCCGTTTGCACGATTTGCCCCAGTCGGGGTGATCGGGGTTCCGCTAACTCCGTAGGGCATGGGATAATACCCGAAGAGTTGGCTCGCTGACAGATGGAACTCTGAGGTCTGGAATGGGTATAGATCTCTGTAGCGGGCTGTTACAAGTAAAGACAATTCATAAAATCCTGTCGGGAAAAATCTATTCATGTCGAACGAAAACCAGGAATTGCGCAAAGCCGGCCTCAAGGTCACACTGCCGCGGGTTAAGATTCTGCAGTTGCTCGAGACCACCAGTGAGCAGCACCTGAGTGCTGAAGATGTGTACAAGCTGTTGCTGGAAGCGGGTGAGGATGTTGGCCTGGCTACCGTCTACCGGGTTTTGACTCAATTTGAGAGTGCCGGCTTGGTTGTACGCCACAATTTTGATGGCGGCCATTCAGTGTTTGAGCTGGATAGAGGAGATCACCACGATCATATGGTGTGTACCGATACCGGTAAGGTAATCGAATTCCACAATGAGGAAATCGAAGAACTACAGCGCCAGATCGCGGAAGAGCACGGCTATGAGCTAACAGGGCATAGCTTGGTGTTGTATGTGAAGGAAAAAGAGAAGTAATTTATTCCGGGTGCGGTGTTAGCCGCACCCATCCCACGGCTACTTATTGCTGCGGTTGGCAGGGCGGGGTATAGAGTTCCGGGAATTTACCGACCTTGTCTGCGTAAAACTCCCGCAATTTATTCAACTCCGCCTCTAGATTTTCACCCAACTGGGCAATAGGGCCAATACCCACTTCTTTATTGCGGAAATTGATAAAGCCCAGTACCAATGGCACTTTGGCACTACGGGCAATGTGATAGAAACCGGTTTTCCAGCGTTCCGCCATAGCGCGGGTACCCTCGGGCGGGATAGCGATCACCAGCTCATTGCGCAACTTGAACTGGCGAACGGTGGCATCCACCAAATTGTTGGATTTACTGCGGTCCACGGCAATGCCGCCAAACCAGCGCATTGGGCCGCCCAAGGGAAACTGGAACAGCTTGTCCTTACCCATCCAGTGCGGGGCCATCTTCAGCTTGAGCGCGGCGAGAATAAAGTAGTAGCCATCCCAGTTGGTGGTGTGGGGAGCCCCAATCAATACATATTTCTTCAATTTCAGTGACTGCTGGTCGCCGTTGACACGCCAGCCGTGTAGCTTCAATAGCAATTTGGCTACCTGGCGCAGCAATGGCGTGACAATGGGGGTGTTGAAAATCGTTCTCTGCATAAACTTGGCCGATACTACTCAAACAAAGTTAAACAAGCGGCCCAGTATATGGTGACTTTTGCTGCCACACCCAGTCATATTTGGTTTATTTGTCCTAATACGGTAGATGTCACCGGCAATCGGGCTATTTTGCCCGATTGTATGGCGGTCATTTATTGATCTACGGGATTTGATTGCTCGGGATGAGGAGTGCAACTGTAGGTGTCCGGCGGGTCGAATCTCTTTATGTTTGGTCAGGCTGGATGACCGAGTCTGGCTATCGCGGATCTTAAAGAACCCTGGACAACATCTCTTCCGCGTGCGCCAGGGACTGTGCGGTAGGTTCACCACCTAACATGCGTGCGATT
Organism: Microbulbifer epialgicus; assembly: GCF_041447265.1. NCBI lineage: Bacteria > Pseudomonadati > Pseudomonadota > Gammaproteobacteria > Cellvibrionales > Microbulbiferaceae > Microbulbifer > Microbulbifer epialgicus. Next base: position 64,867 of record NZ_JBGMEK010000014.1, on the reverse strand, counting down.
TCCTCGCGACGCTCGCCGTATTGCAGTTCACGCAGGGCGACAAAGGCCTGCTCGCCGTCACTGTATTTTTCCACCAAATACTGGCGGTGGGCCCGTGCGGCCACCTGTGCCAAGTGGGTAACGCAGATTACCTGGCCACTGCAGCTATTGCGGGTCTCGCCCAGCTGGCGTAGCAGGCGACCCACAACATCACCGGTGGCACCACCGATGCCCACATCCACTTCATCGAAGACCTGGGTGGGGGTGCGCGAAGTTTGCGCCGTTACCACCTGGATAGCGAGGCTGACTCGCGATAGTTCACCGCCGGAGGCAATTTTACCCAGGGGCCGCGGTGGCTGACCGGGGTTGGTGGAAATCAGGATTTCCACCTCCTCCAGGCCATGGCTGCAGGGCTTATCCAGGGATTGCAGGGCCAGTTCTACCTGTGCATGAGGCATGGCCAGATCGCCCAGTTGTTGATTTACTGCATCGGCAAGGGCTGTGGCAGCCTCTGAGCGCAGTTTGCTCAACTTGCCTGCAGTTTTGCGGAACTGCTGCTCCAGTTTTTCGCACTCCGCTGCGAGTCGTTCCAGGGCGTCTGCGGAGCCTATATTGTCCAGTTCTTCTTGCAGCTGTTGCTGCAGGGATGGCAGTTCCTTGGGTTGTATCCGGTGTTTGCGCGCTGCCTGGTAAATAGCGCTGAGGCGTTCCTCTACTTCTGACAGGCGCTCCGGGTCCATCTCAAAGCGGTCGATATGCCGAGATAAAGTGCCGGCAGCCTCATCCACCTGGATGCGTGCGCTGTCGAGCATCTGTGCCACTTCCACCAGTGCCGGTGCCTGCTCGGGCATGGCTGATAGAAGCTGAAGGGCGCGGTGAATTTGCTCGGCGATATCGCCTTCGCCGCCGGATAGCAGGGCGGCCAGCTGGTAGCTGCCGCTGAGGATTTCACCGGCATTGGCCAACTGGCGTTGCTCACTCTCCAGGGCTTCAACTTCTCCCTCACTCAAGTCCAGATGCTCAAGCTCTTTGAGTTGGTACTGCAACAGGTGGCGCCGTGCCTCGGCCTCTTCAACACTGTCGGCCAGGGTGCGGTAGCGGCGGTATTGGTCTTGCCAGGTCTTGTAGCGGCTGCGGGTTTCAGCTGCCAGCTCTTGGGCTTGGGCAAACTCGTCCAGAAGGCGGCGGTGGGTTTCCTTTTTCAGTAGGGATTGATGTTCGTGCTGGCTGTGGATGTCGATCAATTGCTCGCCCAGGGCACGCAGTTGCAGCAGGGTTACCGGTTGGCCATTGATATAGGCCCGCGAGCGACCGTCTGCGCCGATGGTGCGGCGCAGGATAACTTCTTGTCCTGCATCCAGCTCCTGGGATTCGAGCCAGGGGCCGGCGGCGGGGTGCTCTGAGATATCAAAAGTCGCACTGATATCGGCGCGGTTGGCCCCTGCGCGAACAAGTTCGGCACTGCCGCGACCTCCGAGGGCGAGTCCCAATGCATCCAGTGTGATGGATTTACCTGCGCCGGTTTCGCCGGTGAGGGTGCTGGTACCGGGACCAAACTCCAACTCCAGTTGGTCCACCAGAGTGAACTGGCTGATAGACAGGTGCAGCAACATATAGAGATCGCTTCTGTGTCCTTGTTATGGATGGGCGTGAACACCCAATTAGTGGTTATTTATACAGTATTCATCTCTGGTTAGCTACAACGTCAAGCACAGATTTCCCAGCTACTGTGCGCTAGCGCGAAAAACCACTTGAACTGTGCGGGGATGGCCCCATATAGCCACCAGAGCCCGCGGGACGGGCCCCATCATTACTGACAGAGTCGACGCGACGGAGAAAGCAGTGGCCAGAGAGCGCAGCGAAGAAGATCAGACTACAGAGGGAGTGCAGCCGGAAGCGCTGGCTGACGAGCACACAACAGCTACAGACGAGGCGGTTTCCGCGGAGATAGAAGACCCTTCCGCAGCCGAGCGCGAGCAGGCCGAGGAGGCTCTGCACGAAGAGGCAGAAAGTGCCGATGCGCTGCACGATGAAATTATCAAGCTGCAAGAGCAGCTGGCGGTGCAAAAAGATATCGCTCTGCGCGCCCAGGCTGAGGAGCAGAATGCCCGCCGCCGCGCCCAGCAGGATATCGACCGTGCGCGCAAGTTTGCGGTGGAGAAACTGCTGCAGGATTTACTGCCCGTAGTGGACAACCTGGAGCGCGCCCTCGCCACTATCGATAGCGCTGATGAATCCAACAAAGCGTTGGTGGAAGGAATTGAGCTTACCCACAAATCTTTCGTCGATACCCTGACGAAAAATTCCGTGGAAGTCGTCGATCCGGCCGGTGAGCCCTTCGACCCGGAATTGCACCAAGCCATGACCCAGATACCCAACGGGGAGGTAGAGCCGAATACGGTTCTGGAAGTATTTCAAAAAGGTTATCGCCTCAACGGTCGCTTGGTGCGCCCGGCCATGGTGGTGGTCAGCAAAGCGCCGTAACAGCAGAAGTGTAAAACGGCCTTGAATTTTATCGGCCGGCACCAATATAGCTGACATCAGAAGAATTATCCGTGCGTTGTATACAGATCAGAGCTGGCGGCGCGCAACAAACGAGGAATTGACTAATGGGAAAAATTATCGGCATCGACCTGGGTACCACTAACAGTTGTGTAGCGGTACTGGATGGTGACAAAGCGCGTGTAATCGAGAACGCCGAAGGCGATCGCACTACGCCTTCTATTGTTGCTTTCACTGACGACAACGAAATCCTGGTGGGTCAGTCCGCCAAGCGTCAGGCGGTGACCAATCCCCAGAATACCCTGTTTGCGGTTAAGCGCCTGATCGGCCGTAAGTTCAAGGACGATGTCGTACAGAAAGATATCAAGATGGTTCCTTACACCATCACCGAAGCTGACAACGGTGACGCCTGGGTAGAAGCGAAGGGCGATAAGAAAGCGCCGCCGCAGATTTCTGCCGAAGTCCTTAAGAAAATGAAAAAGACCGCGGAAGATTTCCTCGGTGAGAAAGTGGACGCTGCGGTAATTACCGTGCCAGCCTACTTTAACGATTCCCAGCGTCAGGCGACCAAAGACGCCGGCCGTATCGCTGGCCTGGACGTTAAGCGCATTATTAACGAACCGACTGCCGCAGCACTGGCCTATGGCCTGGACAAGCAGGGCGGTGATCGCACCGTAGCGGTGTTTGACCTGGGTGGCGGTACTTTCGATATCTCCATCATTGAAATTGCCGACGTTGATGGCGAAAAACAGTTCGAAGTACTGTCCACCAACGGTGACACCTTCCTCGGCGGTGAAGACTTTGATCTGCGTCTGATCGACTACCTCGCAGAAGAGTTCAAGAAAGACCAGGGCATCGATCTTAAAGGCGATCCCCTGGCTATGCAGCGTCTAAAAGAAGCTGCAGAAAAAGCCAAGATCGAACTGTCCTCCAGCCAGCAGACCGAAGTGAACCTGCCGTACATCACTGCAGACGCCACTGGTCCCAAGCACTTGGTTGTCAAACTGACCCGCGCCAAGCTGGAAAGTCTGGTTGAAGACCTGGTTGCCCGCTCTCTGGAGCCAGTAAAGATCGCTCTGCAGGACGCGGACCTGTCCGCTTCCGGCGTAGACGAAGTGATCCTGGTCGGTGGCCAGACCCGCATGCCACTGGTTCAGCAGAAAGTCACGGAGTTCTTCGGCAAAGAGCCACGTAAAGACGTTAACCCGGACGAAGCCGTTGCCATGGGTGCGGCGATCCAGGGCGCGGTACTTTCCGGTGACGTAAAAGACGTACTGCTGTTGGACGTAACTCCTCTGACCCTGGGTATCGAAACCATGGGTGGCGTTGCGACTCCGCTGATCGACAAAAACACCACGATTCCTACCAAGAAGTCCCAGGTGTTCTCCACTGCGGAAGACAACCAGACTGCGGTGACCATTCACGTGGTACAGGGTGAGCGCAAGCAGGCTTCCCAGAACAAATCCCTGGGTCGTTTTGACCTGGCCGATATTCCGCCGTCTCCCCGTGGCGTACCTCAGATCGAAGTAACCTTCGATATCGATGCCAACGGTATTCTGCACGTACATGCGAAAGACAAGGCCACTGGTAAAGAGCAGTCCATCGTGATCAAGGCTTCCTCCGGTCTGTCCGAGGACGAGATCGATAAGATGGTTCAAGACGCCGAGGCCAATGCCGAAGCGGACAAGCAGTTCGAAGAGCTGGTGCAGACCCGCAATACCCTCGACGGCCTGATCTCTGCTACCAAGAAGACCCTGGAAGAAGCCGGAGACAAAGCCACCGCTGAAGAGAAGTCTGCAATCGAAGCAGCCATCACTGAAGCTGAAGAGGCGGTGAAAGGCAATGACAAGGCTGCTATGGAAGCTGCCACCACCAAGCTGACTGAAGCTTCTGGCCCGGTTGCGCAGAAGATGTATGCCGAGCAGGCCCAGGCAGCCGGCGCTGAAGGTGCCGCAGGTGCTGGCGCTGGCGCTGGCGCCCAGGGTGAGCAGCAATCTGCCGGTGGTGACGACGCGGTAGATGCCGAGTTTGAAGAAGTGAAAGACGACAAGAAAGAAGGTCAGTAAGCGTTCGCTTGCAATTCTGGCGGCAGCTCTTAGAGTGACCGCCAGAGAACCTCAGGGGCGCGGCGCCTTCCATAGAGGCCCCGCGCCTGTGTTGTTTCAGGTACCTGCCAATTGAGCTGTGTTCAAATGATTTGGCAGGGCTCCGCAGAATAAGTTTGCGGGGTTTGGTTAGGGACTGAGAAGTAGAAAGAGAGTTTGGCCGTTCTTGATGCCGGACCAGAGAACATAGTTATATGTCGAAACGCGATTATTACGAAGTCCTGGGCGTCGAGCGCGGCGCTTCAGAGGCAGAGCTGAAGAAAGCTTACCGCCGGGTGGCAATGAAGTTCCACCCGGACCGCAACCCTGATGACAAGGAAGCGGAAAATAAATTTAAGGAAGCCAACGAAGCCTACGAGATCCTATCGGATTCCCAGAAGCGCTCAGCCTACGACCAGTTTGGCCACGCCGGTGTGGAAGGCCAGATGGGCGGTGGTGGCGCCGGTGGTTTTGGCGGTTTTTCCGATATCTTCGGCGATGTCTTCGGCGACATTTTTGGCGGGGGCGGTGGTGGCCGCCGCGGCGGTCCGGCGCGCGGTTCCGATTTGCGTTACGACCTGGAGCTGGATCTGGAAGACGCGGTGCGCGGTACCACCGTCAAGATCCGCGTGCCGACTCTGTCGTCCTGTGAGACTTGCCACGGGTCCGGTGCCAAGCCCGGCTCTTCGCCGCAAACCTGTGGTACCTGTGGTGGTGCCGGCCAGGTGCGCATGCAGCAGGGATTTTTCTCCGTTCAACAGACCTGCCCCAATTGTCGCGGGCGTGGCACCATTATCTCTGACCCCTGTGGTAGTTGTCATGGCCGCGGCCGGGTAGAGGAAACCAAGACTTTGTCGGTGAAGGTGCCGCCCGGCGTGGATACTGGTGATCGCATTCGCTTGTCTGGTGAAGGTGAAGCGGGTCCCGATGGTGGTCCTCCCGGTGATCTCTATGTGCAGGTCGTGGTGAAAGAGCATGAGCTTTTCCAGCGCGATGGCAAAAACCTCTACTGCGAAGTGCCGATCAGTTTTGCCGCCGCAGCATTGGGGGGCGAGTTGGAGGTGCCGACCCTGGATGGCAAGGTTAAGTTGAAGATTCCCGCCGAGAGCCAGACGGGCAAGCTGTTCCGCCTGCGCGGCAAGGGTGTTACCCCAGTACGCGGTGGCGCTACCGGCGACTTGTTGTGTCGGGTTGTGGTGGAAACTCCGGTAAACCTATCCGGCAAGCAGAAAGAGTTGCTGCAGGAATTTGCCAATACCCTCAGCGAGAAGAAAAATGCACCGCGTCAGACCGGCTGGTTTGAGGGCGTGAGGAATTTCTTCGGGGATATGAAGCTTTAATTTCCTACTCTGCGCCCACTATGCAGCGGCATATTCAAGCGGCTCTGTGGGTGCCGAACAAGATGGCCCGGTAAGTATTCATACCGGGTCAGCTCTCCTGGATTGCCCCCATTCGCAGCTTGGTAGCAAGAGCACGTAGGAATTCGTGTTGAATTCTGGCTGCCTCTTTCAATTGTTTCCTGTTTAAAGTCCCTCTCAGTTCCTTTAAAGCTCTGGCGCTGATGACAGCCAGTTGTGCCTTGATTTCACCACGTTGCTGTGGCGTGAGGCTCGGTTTAGGTTCGCTTAAAAGGCCGTAATTCTCCAGTACAGCTTTCTTTTCCGCAAAGCTCTTTTGCATGATGGGTAGCACCACTTTTTCCTGCTCGGGAGTGAGTTTCAAGCGCAACGTCACCCAATCTGTTAAATCGTCATACTTCTCCCAGAAGTCAGCATTCGCTCCCTGCTGCTGGGCCGCGCCAGGTATGCTGCCAAAAGCCAGGGTCAGGGAAATAACGACCACCAATAGGGGTGGTAAGTGATTAGACTGGATCATAAGTCGCATATTGGCGCTCCATTTTTCTAACTGAATTAAGGTTAGCAGTGGCGATTACCTTGGGTTTGGCGCTGAACAGTCCCTTGGTAATAAACATTCTCGTTGATATTCCCTTACTGTTTTTGCCTGTCTGGTGGTGCTTTTTCCGTTCGAATTTCCAGTAGTTTATGAGGGCCTATTTCTCTATGCGCCTTCTGGGGGGCGGGGTAGAATCCCAGGCCTAATGGATGCACATAGGAGCGGTGAGAATGGCAGTAAAAGTAGCGGTAACCGGGTTTGGCGGACGTATGGGGCGAGCCCTGGCAGAGGCGCTGTCGCTTGCAGAAAAAGCTGAACTTTCTGCCGCCGTGGTGCGTCCGGGCTCTAGCCTGGTTGGGGCCGATGCCGGTGAAGTTGCGGGGTTGGGAAGCAACGGCCTTGCGATTGTGGACAGCCTGGAAAAGGCTGACTTCGATGTGTTGATCGACTTTACTGCGCCGCAGGCAACTGTGGATAACTCTGCCTATTGTGCTGCCCATGGGAACCCCATTGTAATTGGCACTACCGGTTTTGATGCGGAGCAGAAAAAGCAGGTGCTGGCCAATGCGAAGAAGGTGCCATTGTGCATGGCCAGTAACTTTTCCACAGGTGTAAATCTGTGCTTCAAGTTGTTGGAGACAGCGGCACGGGTAATGGGTGAAGATGCAGACATAGAAATTGTTGAAGCACATCACCGCCACAAAGTGGATGCGCCCTCGGGCACTGCGTTGAGTATGGGAGAGGTCGTGGCCGAGACCCTGGGCCGCGATCTGGAAAAAGTGGCGATCTATGGGCGCGAGGGTCAGACCGGCGCCCGTGAGCGCGATACCATCGGCTTCGCCACTGTGCGCGGTGGCGATGTGGTCGGCGAGCACTCGGTGATGTTTTTGACTGAGGGAGAGCGGGTTGAGATCAGTCATCGCGCTAGCAGTAGACTCTCTTTTGCCCGCGGCGCGGTTCGGGCTGCTTTGTGGCTGGTTGGTGATGGCAGTGCGCGCACACCTGGACACTATGATATGCGCGATGTGTTGGGGCTGAACTAATCTCACCATGACCAGTTATTTTTGGTGCCTACAGGGGCGCCGCCAGATGATTTTGTAATTTTCATTTGCCCGCCATTTTTGTGGGCGAAGCTATAAAAGGCCGCTGGGTTTCCCACCCTATCGGCCACCCTGTAATCCCTTTTGAGGAACTGCTATTGGAAAAGAAGCTGATTGTCGGCAGTGAGGAGTGGTGCGGGTTTCCTGCACTTGGTATTCCGGCGATAAAGGCGCGAGTGGATTCTGGAGCGAAAACTTCCTGTCTGCACGCTTATAACATCCATACCTTTAAACGCGACGGCGAACCCTGGGTAAGTTTTGAGGCTCATCCATTGCAGCACCAGCGCCGCCCCTCTGTGCGTTGTGAGGCTCGGCTGCTGGATAAACGCCTGGTACGGAGTTCCTCAGGTGAAAGCGAGAAGCGCCCGGTAATTCGCACATCCATGTCTGTGGGGGGCAGCGTCTGGGATATCGAGTTGACCCTGACTAATCGCGACAGCATGGGTTACCGCATGTTGCTCGGCCGGGAGGCCATGCTGGGACGTATGTTAGTGGACCCCTCGGAGAGTTTTTGCCTGGGTGAGATTCCTCAAAGCCAGTTGGATGAGTTCTACCGAGATGAACACCATATAGCAGGTACCGGCCTGCGTATCGGTGTACTGGCATCCAATCCGGATCTCTACAGTAACCGCCGCATTATGGAAGCCGGTGCCGAGCGCGGGCATCGCATGAGTTTTCTCGATATCCGCCAGTGCTACATGAAGCTAGACCCGAGTGAGCCAGAGGTGCACTACCGTGATGGCAGAATCCTCAATAATCTAGATGCCGTGATTCCACGCATCCGCCCCAGCCAGACTTTCTATGGTTGCGCCCTGACGCGCCACTTTGAAAGCTTGGAAGTGTTTGCCCTGAACGGTTCGGCAGCAATCAGTCAGTCGAGGGATAAGCTCTTTTCCTTGCAGCTGTTACAGCAGAGTGGTCTGAATATTCCCACTTCCGGTTTTGCCAACTCTCCGGTGGATACCAACGAGCTGATTGAAATGGTGGGCGGCGCACCTTTGGTTGTGAAGCTGCTGGAGGGGACCCAAGGACGCGGTGTGGTGCTGGCGGAAACCCGCAAGGCGGCCGAGTCGGTGATCAATGCGTTCAAATCCCTGAAGGCCAACCTGTTGGTGCAGGAGTTTATTCGTGAAGCCCAAGGCAAAGATCTGCGCCTGTTTGTCATCGATGGTCGCGTGGTGGCTTCAATTCAGCGGGAAGCGGCACCCGGGGAGTTTCGTGCCAATATCCACCAGGGAGGCACTGCATCAGTGGTAAAAGTCACCCCGGAGGAGAAGCGCCTGGCGATTAAGGCCGCCAAGGTGTTGGGGCTCAAGGTGGCCGGAGTGGATATTATCCGCTCGAGTAAGGGGCCATTATTGCTTGAGGTTAACTCGTCTCCTGGCCTCGAAGGGATTGAGAGCGCCACACGCAAGGATGTGGCCGGCGCTATGATCATGTCTATCGAGAAGGCGCTCAAGTGGCGCTCGGCAGTAACAAGCGATGGTAGTGGAGGGACTCCTCAGGTGATGTAACGGTAGCTGCGGGCGGTAATGGCGCCGACGCTGGCAGGCCCGGTAGACTAACCTTCAGGGGTGGCCGGGCTTTCCGCTGGCGCGCAACCACAGCCTCGGCGTAGGTCTCAAGCCGCGGGCTTCCGCCGATCAAAACCGTTTGCCGGGGCGACAATTGTACTGTCCCGGGCGGTGCAACCCCCAGGGCTTGAACGACCGTGAAAACTCGCAGCTGTCGCACCTTCTCCCGCCTGTCCCTGATTTTTATCCTATTTCTAACTTTGCTTATCGGGTCGGGGGTACAGGCAGCGGTGTACCTCTCCGATACCCCTCTGGGGCGACGGGTGATGGTGGATTACATTTTGCACTTCGCCTACAACCTGCAGTGGCCGGTGAATGCCTTTGCTAACCATAATGCACCTTTCAAAGTCTGTCTGATGGGAGGAGGTTCCCTCGATGAACCGCTGGCTGAGCGCTTCAAAAATCAGCGTATCGATGGTCGCCGGGTGGAGCTGGAGAAGATCGATCTGAAGGAGATGCTGCGCGCGCGAAAATGCCAGATCGTGATACTTGGTGCCATGGAGCGCGCCAATTTATTAAAGATTCTGGTGGCCGTAGAATTCTTCCCGGTCCTCACCATCAGCGATGCCAAGCGCTTCGCCGCAACCGGCGGCATGATCGAGTTTGCTGACAGGGGCGGCGAGGTGGCTTTGCGCATGAACAAGACCATGCTGGAGAAGGCGGAGCTGAAAATGGGGAACAGCCTGTTCCGTCTCGGACAGAAACCGAATTGAACAATATTGGCCCGCTGCGGTTGGCGTATTTTTGCACTAGCGTCTAGAAGCGAATTCGCGTAGAATCTGCGCCCGAATTTGGGCCGGTGCCGCGAAGCTGAATCGCGCAGCGCGAGCCCACCAAAAAGCCGGTGGCAAGCATCGGCCAATTTGTGAGAGCCGCGCGTGAAAAGATTTTTAAAGCGAGATGAAGCTGCGATGTTTCATCTCGCTTTTTTATGCGCGCGCCAGTCAGGAGCCGCGTGCTCCAAAGCCCACAAACCCCGCCCGGAAGCAGTTCTGAAGATTGGAGTTCAATTTGACTAAAGCTGTCCCTACGTCGGAGGCCTTCATGCCCCACAACTTTATGCAGAGTACAACTCCCGCGCTGCTGGTGCTCGCTGATGGTAGCGTCTTTGAAGGACGCGCAATCGGTGCCCACGGCAGTTCTGTTGGCGAGGTAGTGTTCAACACATCCATGACCGGTTACCAGGAGATCCTCACCGACCCCTCCTACGCCCGCCAGATTGTGACTCTGACCTACCCGCACATCGGCAACACTGGCACTAACCAGGAAGATGAGGAGTGCGCTGAAATCTGGGCTGCCGGCCTGGTAATCCGCGACCTGCCGCTGCTCGCCAGCAGCTTTCGCAACGAGCAATCCCTGGAAGACTACCTGCGCGAGCGCAATATCGTCGGTATCGCCGATATTGACACTCGTCGCCTGACCCGCCTGCTGCGCGATAAAGGTGCACAGAGCGGTTGCATCGTCGCCGGTGACAATATCGATCGCGAAGAAGCCCTGGCCAAGGCCAAGGAATTTGCCGGTCTGAAAGGGATGGACCTGGCCAAGGTGGTGAGTACCAAGGAAGCCTACCCCTTTAGCGAAGGTACCTGGGAACTGGGCGAAGGCCACAAGGCCGCGCCGGAACAGCCCTTCAAAGTAGTGGCTTACGACTTCGGTGTGAAGCGCAATATTCTGCGTATGCTGGTGGATCGCGGCTGTGATATCACAGTAGTACCGGCGGAGACCCCTGCTTCCGAAGTACTGGCGATGAATCCCAACGGTGTATTCCTGTCCAATGGCCCCGGTGACCCCGAGCCCTGTGAGTACGCGATTACTGCTATCCGAGAGATCCTCGACGCCGGTATCCCGACTTACGGTATCTGTCTGGGCCACCAGCTGCTGGGCCTGGCGGTGGGCGGTAAAACTGCCAAGATGAAGTTCGGTCACCATGGTGGCAACCATCCGGTACAGGACCTGAACAGCACCAAGGTGATGATCACTGCACAGAACCACGGTTTCGAAGTGGACGCCGACAGCCTGCCGGACAATGTGGAAGTTACCCACAAGTCCCTGTTCGACGGTACCTTGCAGGGTATTCACCTGAAGGACAAGCCGGCCTTCAGCTTCCAGGGACACCCGGAAGCGAGCCCGGGCCCACACGATGTGACACCGTTGTTCGACCACTTTATCGATTTGATGAAAGAGCGCGCCTAAGGGCGTAGCCGCCCAGGGTAGGGCAAATAACCGCCGCTTTTGCGGCGGTTATAAGGAGACTCTGAATAACGCCGTAATACCTCTGCGGGTCCTTGAAGGCTGCAGATGTTAGGCGCAGCTCGCCGCGAATGGCCGTAGCCCTTTGCAAGAGCTGCAACGCAGCAGCTGTGGCCTTCAAGGCCCGCCCTTCGGGGCTTGCATAGCGATTCACACTCCGCGTTGCGACTTCTTGAAAGGTCTAGACATTCCTGCGAAGCCGCGCCTTGATTGTGAACCGCTCTGCAAGCCAGAGGCATCACGGAGTTGTTTAGAGTCTCCTTACAAGAAACGAATGAAATTTAGCGCAGCCGGCCTTAGCCGGTAGTAGAACGGAAGAAAGATGCCAAAACGCACAGATATCCAAAGCATTCTGATTATCGGCGCAGGCCCCATCGTGATCGGCCAGGCGTGCGAATTTGACTACTCTGGCGCCCAGGCCTGTAAGGCGCTGCGCGAAGAGGGTTACCGGGTGATCCTGGTGAACTCCAACCCGGCCACCATCATGACCGACCCAGCCATGGCCGATGCCACCTATATCGAGCCGGTGGAATGGCGCACCGTAGCCAAGATTATCGAGCAGGAACGCCCTGACGCCATCCTGCCCACCATGGGCGGCCAGACAGCATTGAACTGCGCACTGGACCTGGACAAGCACGGTGTCCTGAAGGAATTCAATGTCGAGCTGATCGGTGCGGACAAAGACGCTATCGAGAAAGCGGAAGACCGCGACCTGTTCGACAAGGCGATGAAGGCGATCGGCCTGGAAACTCCGCGCGCCAAGATCGTCCACTCCATGGAAGAGGCGAAGAAAGTACCGGAAGAGTTCGGCTTCCCGGTAATTATCCGTCCGTCCTTCACCATGGGTGGCTCCGGTGGCGGTGTGGCCTACAACTGGCCGGAGTTTGAAGAGATCTGTAAGCGCGGTCTCGATCTCTCCCCCACCAACGAACTGCTGATTGACGAATCCCTGCTCGGCTGGAAAGAGTACGAGATGGAAGTGGTTCGAGATAAGAACGACAACTGCATCATCGTATGTTCCATCGAGAACTTCGACCCGATGGGTGTACACACCGGTGACTCCATCACCGTTGCTCCGGCGCAGACGCTGACCGATAAGGAATACCAGCTGATGCGCAACGCCTCCATCGCGGTACTGCGCGAGATCGGCGTTGAGACCGGCGGCTCCAACGTACAGTTCGGCGTCTGCCCGAAGACTGGCCGCGTGGTTGTGATCGAAATGAACCCCCGCGTATCCCGCTCCTCCGCACTGGCTTCCAAGGCCACCGGTTTCCCGATCGCCAAGGTCGCGGCCAAGCTGGCAGTGGGTTACACCCTGGATGAGCTGCAAAACGACATCACCGGTGGTGCCACTCCGGCGTCTTTCGAGCCGTCCATCGACTACGTTGTCACCAAGATTCCGCGCTTCACCTTTGAGAAATTCGGCGAGGCCGATGCGCGCCTGACTACCCAGATGAAATCTGTGGGTGAAGTAATGGCCATCGGCCGTACCTTCCAGGAGTCCCTGCAGAAAGCCCTGCGCGGCCTGGAAGTGGGCAGCTTTGGTCTGGAAAGCAAGATTGACCCAAGCAAAGACGGCGCTGAGAGCCGCCTGCGCAGTGAACTTTCCGTACCCGGTGCCGAGCGTATCTGGTATGTGGGCGACGCCTTCCGCATGGGCATGAGCGTCGGCGAAGTTTACGACCTGTCCGGTATCGATCCCTGGTTCCTGGTGCAGATCGAAGAGCTGATCAAAATTGAAGAGCCGCTCAAGTCACTGCCTACCTCAGCGTTGACTGCTGAGCATATGCGTTTCCTCAAGCGCAAGGGCTTCTCCGATCGCCGCCTCGCGGACTTACTGGGGGTGAGCCAAAAGAGTGTGCGCGAATTCCGCCACAAGCTGGGTGTATTCCCCTCTTACAAGCGCGTGGACACCTGTGCTGCTGAGTTCAGCACCTCTACTGCTTACATGTACTCCACCTACGATGAGGAGTGCGAAGCGCAGCCGTCCGACAAAAAGAAAATTATGGTACTCGGCGGTGGCCCCAACCGTATCGGCCAGGGCATCGAGTTCGACTACTGCTGTGTACATGCCGCTCTGGCGATGCGCGAAGACGGTTACGAGACCATTATGGTCAACTGTAACCCGGAGACCGTTTCCACTGACTACGACACTTCCGACCGCCTCTACTTCGAGCCGGTAACCCTGGAAGATGTGCTGGAAATTGTTGCCAAAGAGAAGCCGGAAGGCGTGATCGTACAGTTCGGCGGCCAGACCCCTCTGAACCTGGCGCGCTACCTGGCCAACGAAGGTGTGCCGATTATCGGTACCACCCCGGAACAGATCGACCGCGCCGAAGACCGCGAGCGCTTCCAGCAGATGATTATGCGCCTCGGCCTCAAGCAGCCGAAGAACGCTATCGTGCGCTCCGTCTCCGAAGCCATCCAGGCCGCAAAAGAAGTTGGCTACCCGCTGGTTGTGCGCCCGTCTTACGTACTGGGTGGCCGCGCCATGGAGATTGTCTACAAGGAAGACGAACTGCTCACTTACATGAAAGAAGCGGTACAGGTTTCCGACGAAGCGCCGGTACTGCTGGACCACTTCCTCAACGCCGCCATTGAGGTGGATATCGATGCGGTATCCGACGGCCAGGACGTTGTGATCGGCGCCATCATGCAGCACATCGAACAGTGTGGTGTTCACTCCGGTGACTCCGCCTGCTCCCTGCCTCCTTACAGCCTGCCGGCGGATGTGCAGGACCGTATGCGCGAGGAAGTGAAAGCCATGGCTCGCGAACTGGGCGTGGTTGGCCTGATGAACACCCAGCTGGCCTATCAGGACGGCGAGATCTACGTGATCGAGGTGAACCCGCGCGCTTCCCGCACCGTACCGTTCGTCTCCAAGTGCATCGGTACCTCATTGGCGAAAGTGGCTGCGCGCTGTCAGGCGGGTATCAGCCTGAAAGAGCAGGGCTTTACCGAAGAGATTGTTCCGGATTACTACTCCGTCAAAGAGTCGGTATTCCCCTTCAACAAGTTCCCGAAAGTGGACCCGATTCTCGGCCCAGAGATGAAGTCTACCGGCGAAGTGATGGGTGTAGGCGCCACCTTCGCGGAAGCCTTCGACAAGGGCCTGGTTGCCGCTGGCGATCGCCTGCCGGAGTCCGGCCGCGTATTTATCTCTGTGCGTGACTTCGACAAGGCCGATGCAGTGGGCGTTGCCCGCGATCTGGTGGAGCTGGGCTTTGAGGTGATTGCCAGCCGTGGCACCGCCAAGGTCTTGCAAGAAAACGATATTCCCGTTACAACCGTCAACAAGATGAGTGAAGGTCGCCCGCATATCGTCGATATGATTAAAAACGATGAGATTGCACTGGTGGTGAACACCACCGAAGGGCGCCAGGCGATTCGCGACTCTGCGGATATCCGTCGCAGTGCCGAGAACCACCAGGTGTGCTACACCACCACCCTGGCGGCCGCTCAGGCCATGGCGATGGCGATGCGCCAGGAGCAACCGCTGCAGGTGCGTCGCTTACAGGATCTTCACCAGCGTGTCGTCAAGCTCTCTTAAAAGCTAATCAACTTGTGAATTTCGGCCGGGCATAGTGGTTTTACTTGGCCCGGTTTCGTCGTAACAATAATGGAGGTCCCACATTGAACCGGGTACCAATGACCGTTGAAGGCGCGGAAGCGCTGCGTTCAGAACTGGATAATCTGAAAAAGGTCGAGCGTCCTGCGGTGGTGCAGGCGATTGCCGAGGCGCGCGAACACGGTGATTTGAAAGAAAATGCCGAGTATCACGCAGCGCGGGAGAAGCAGGGCTTTATCGAGGGGCGTATCCAGGAAATTGAAGCCAAACTGTCGCAATCTCTGGTTATCGATGTTAAGTCGATTGAGCCTAGTGATAAGGTCATTTTTGGCACTACGGTGACGATTATTCACCTGGATGATGACCAGGAAGTGACTTACAAGATTGTGGGTGACGATGAAGCCGATGTAAAAAACAAAAAAATCTCTGTGAATTCACCGATTGCACGTGCCCTGATTGGCAAGGAAGTCGGAGATGTGGTGGTAGTGCACACGCCATCTGGTGTGGTGGAGTATGAGATCGATACGGTAGCGCATCTGTAATACAAGCAGAAAAAAAGGGCGGCCAGTGGCAGCCCTTTTTGGTGAAGAGCGATTATTGGAATACGACGCTGCTGTTTCCATGGCCCACCTGGAGGACCAGTGCAGTTTCACAGTGGCCAAACTGGCCTACCAAGATATCGTTGTAACCACCAACCTGGACTGCCACCGCCTCGTGCTTTTTACCTATCTGGCCCAGGTATACATCGTTACCATATCCAACCTGCTGAGCGTTCGCGTAGTGGTAGTAGCCGGCCTGGGAGATATCCGCCTCGTTGTACCAGCCTTTCTGGTCAATGAACGCATCATGATGCTTCCCGTAAACCTGACGGATATCGGCATCATTTCTATAACCATGCTGCTTGATATCGGCGTAGCTTTTATCACTGTACTGGTCTACGTCAGCGTCGTTCCTCCGACCTCTTTGGCGAACGACGGCATCATTGTGGTCGCCATACTGATCAATTTCAGCATCATTTCTGTAGCCGCGCTGCTTAATTCTGGCGTAATTGTAATCGCCGGGTTGGTGAATATCGGCGTCGTTTAGCCAGCCTTTCTGATCAATATGGGCGTCATTGTGATTTCCGGTCTGGTGCGCATGGGCATCGTTCAAGCCGCCGTGCTTCTGGTGGATACCGACGTAGTTCCCCACACCGTATTGAATAACGTCGGTTTCGTTCCAATAGCCTTTTTGTTTGATTACGACCACACCGCCGTAACTACCCACCTGTTTAATGGATGCCTCACCATAGTTGCCACTCTGCTTGATCTTGGCAACATTATACGCACCATGAGCCTGGAGAGTTTTCGCCTTGTTGCCATTACCTTCTTGATGGTGGAAAGACTTACTGACGTACTCATTTAATTGCAGGGTTTTAGAGCGGTTGTAGTCACCAATCTGTTTACTGACAGAGTGGTTATATCCCCCGCCATATTGCAGAACATTCGCGTGGTTAGCATCACCGTGTTGATACTGAATTGCTTTGCTGTCGTGCTCATTGGCCTGTTCAGCAGCAGCTTTATTGTAGTTACCATATTGCTTCTGCAAGATCAGGTTGTCTTTGGTGTCGGAGCCAAGTTGGATAGCGTAGGCGTCATTGCCGTGACCATATTGGGCCTGCTCGGTAACATTGTCGGCTGCAAAAGCAGCACCGCTGATAGCGAAGGCGATAGCGGCAGCGATAGGGGTCAGAGTCTTCATGAATTTCTCCATTACAACAAACATCAATGAAAAATACGTTCAGCTTTATTGGGCTGAGCAGTGTGGCACTTAGTCCTTTAGCCCTGTGCCGGGGGATTTACAGTAAAGGCGCCAAATCAGCTGAGAGCGCACAACTGTAAACTGGTCGCGTAGACAATCATTTTGATTGAAACGCAGGTAGACTGTGTCGAAGGAAATGCTGGGGGGGGGGAAACTGGTGCATGGTCGTTGGCATCCTTGATCCTGCTTAGGAGTCCAAATATTTGTTCCGTCCCCTTCATTCTTGTCCCTATAACTGGTTGCGGCTATAGGAGAGAAGTTCTATTTCTGTGGGAATAAAGTTCTATTTTTAGCAAAAAAAATAAGCGACATAAAAAATCTAATTTAGACCCTGATTCGTCCCTTTATGCAAAGTGATTATTTATAAGAGACTCGAAATACAGAAATGATGAATAAGGATAAACCCGCTGAAAAACGAGCCTAAGCAGGCTATTTTTTAAGGAAATATTACGTCCAAATCAATTGTAAAATTACTGGGTAGCCCAGCCCGGAAAGTAAGTTAGGTACAGCAGGTGCAGCCTTGCTGAAAGGCCTCGATGCCCTTCAGCAAGGCTAAAGTAAGAATTTATTGATGTACAACGGCCTTATTGCCATACCCTGTTTGGGTAATATTGGCAGACTCTGAAAAACCGCTTTGAATCACAGTGGCATCATTCATGCCGCCTGATTGGTTCACAATGACCAAGTGGCCTCCGCCGAAGCCGCCCGCACCTGACTGCATAATATTGGCACTATTCATATAGCCGTCCTGGTTAACAAAGGCGCTGTTATACCAGGAAACTTGCACAATGGTAGCAGCATTGCCATCACCATTTTGAATAATATCTGCTTCGTTATGCATATCTCTCTGTAAGATGTCGGCGCTGTTGGATGCGCCCATTTGCTGAATACTGGCGTAGTGTCCAGCGCCCTCCTGCTTGATTATTGCATCGTGGTAAGAGCCTTCCTGGAAGATATAGGCTTCAGAATCGAAGCTGGCATATTGGCCGACAAAGGCGCCATGCACACTGCCAATTTGCTCAATAACTGAATTATTGCCACTGCCCAGGTGCTGCTGGATCTCCGCTACATTGCCCACCCCACCCTGGCGAATGATCGCCTTACTATTGTGCGTGGACAATTGGTAGGTTTTGGCCTTATTGGCTGTACCAGACTGAAAGATTAAAACACTATTGTTTGCGCCCCCTAGTTGCAGGCTGTAACTGTCGTTCAGTGTTCCCCTTTGAACCTGGTAGATAGTGCTCTCAATTTCATCCCGTTGATCTGCTTCAGCGTTATGTAAGCTGCCACTTTGAAAAATTTCAATGTTGTTATCTATTGCAGCGCTATTTTGATCCGCTAAAGCCGTATTGCTGGAACCACTTTGTTCCAGTGTGGATGTGTTCCCCGCCGCATTGGCCAAGCCACTGGTGGTAAATAGCACCACCAGGGGTAAAACGGTAAATCTGTTCACTCCTTACTCCTGTGCATTACTACAAGTCATATTTTCCCATCCTCATGCCCGACGCAGATCCGGAGCGGGATGAAATTGATGTAATAAAAGAGGTTTTCATCGAGAAACCAATAGTTACAGTGGTACTCTAGTTGACTATTTCAAAAGAGAAGCGGTTTGGCATTAGGCTTTTTGTTTATTGTAATTGTTGACAGTTTTTTTGAGTTTTCTTTAGATAAGCAGAGCAAACTTTGCCAATATGGTAAGGTTTTTTAGTCTTATTTTTTACCTTAATAAAAAATCATCTATTGTCGATGCATAAGCACACTAGGGGCTAACGCCTTGATAATGTGATCCATGCCAAGTAAGCCAGTATTGCTTATAGGGTTGCAAAGCTTATGGGGTCGGTAATTTCATCTTCAACATTATTGTCGCTTCAATAATTAGAACGAGAAGTGAAAATAAATGGTGGCAATGCAAACATTCACTCTTACCATTATTTTCACTTCTCGATGATGTGAAATTTTATGTTGCCTAGCTTATTTTTTCGTCGATAAAGTGTAATTATCCTTAAAACAAAATTGGATTAGAATTTGATCAGGCTACTGATCTTTTAAACAGGGAGGGTTGGATGTGCCTGTTGGGCCTACATCATTATTGCTCCAATTATTGATCTGATTTGTACAGGTCATGTTTTCGCTATCGTCATTAAGATCAAGCCCGTTGTTAATAGAGGTATTATTTTTTACGGTGTTGTTGATGGTGGTTAGAGAGTCGATGGTTATGCCAACTTCGAAATTGTTATCAACATAGTTAAAAGTGACAATGTTTTCAGACCCAGTGCCTTCAAGTTCAATTCCATCTTCACCATTCTCGATCACAACGTTGCCGGATACTGTGTTAAAGCCTGTTTCAATGTCGATACCATCATCGGTATTAAATTTTAATAAATTATTACTTATGGTGCTGTTGTCCGCGTCGATTTTAATCCCGTTTAGCCCATTGTTTTCTATCTCATTTAGCGTGATTGATGTGTATTGTCCGTTAACGTTGATGCCATCCGATCCAGCACTGCTGATATAGTTGTTATTTATTGTGTTGTAGTTACTTTTATCGTTGATAACTATGCCATGCACACTTCCGTTTAGACCTATCGTTTTTGAGTTTGAAATCGTGTTGTAACTGCTTGTGACACTGATGCCATTATCAGTAAAATCCAATATTTGTGTGTTCAAAATAGTGTGGGAACCTATTCCATCAAGCTCTATTCCATTTGGGCAAGAATCAATCTTCCCACCAATAACGCTTGCGGAAATGCCCTTTACCAATATGCCTGCATTGCCTTCATCCAATGTGTTATTGCATTCAATCTGCCCCGCACCCAGCATTCTCAAGCTTCCCGTTGGTCCAACAATAGTCAGCGCATAAGGATTGGTTATTGTCAGCTCACAATTTAATGGCTGTACAAGTACAGTTGGAGTTAGTACCGTGTCGTAACATTGAACGGCTAGAGTATGAGCAGAAATTAAAGGGCCCAAAATAGTGATGGGATAAATAGCACTTTTCAGTATCGATTTCATATAAAATGTACCTGCGGATCTTCTCTATAAGATATTGAGATTAATGGTGTGTACGCTCAATTTAATTTAGAATTTTCTGCATGGAAAAGGCGGCCAGATTAAGGCCGCCTAAAAGAGAGTTTATGAAGGAATTACTGTACAACTATACCTACATTACCTACGCCAACCTGACTGGCTACAGAGGTTTCATTGAAGCCGAGTTGAGTGGTACTGTGGAAATTCAGCAAACCAGCCTGTGTAGTAGCGGCAGTATGGCCAAAACCAGCTTGGACAACACTATCTATATTGAGAATACCTAGCTGTCCAGTAAATGCGGTATTACCAATGCCGAACTGTGAATGACCAGATATGTTTAGAACTCCAAGTTGAAATTGAGTGGAATTATTAAACGCTCCAACTTGGGTGGCGCCAGCGATATTTAGTGCACCTATCTGATTGGACGAAAGAACATTTCCAAGTCCAATTTGTGTGTGTCCAGCAATATTCAAAATACCAAATTGATTCACTGTCGCAGTATTAAATGCACCGAAAGGCTGTACTACGGCGGCAATGTTGAACAGACCGGTTTGTGTGATAACAGTAGAATCTAAAACGCTAAGAGTTTGTACAACGGTTCCGACATTACCGAGACCGGTTTGGTTAACGAAAGCCCGGCTTCCAAAGGTTAGTGGGCCCTGCGATGTAAAGCCGAAGTTAAAGGTTCCAGCTTGATTAACGCCAGCAACTGATCCTAAAGATGCTGTCTGGAGTGAAAGAGCAGTGTTAAAATTACCAACCTGAGTATGCTCAATTCGGCCAAAATCATTGCCGCCAGTTTGGATAGCCGTTGAGCCATTCAGGAGTCCGGCCTGGACTTGGACGATAGTATTAAAATCATTGCCTGGGCCAACCTGGGTGGCCACTGCACCGTTGCCAGCGCCTACCTGGGTTTGAAAGACCTGGTTGTTGGCTGCCTGTGCGCTACCTGCAGCGCATAGAATAACGGCTGTTGCAATGGGAGCTAGCTTGTTCATAGATAACCTCTTTCTTCCTTGATAAAACTTACACGTGCAAGATGTGGTCAGAAGACCTACTGAACAATTACACTGATATCGCTGATGCTTTAGCGGAGACAACATCAGTTTCATTGAACCCGGTTTCATTGGCGGACTAACACCACCAGTTTTCGGCCCTTCACTTCAAGGAAAGGTACTTCCTGTAGATTGAAAAGCTAAATCATGTTCTTTGTTAGTGAGTGCGGCTAGGGTATCTCGTCTAGCTCCCACTAAAACTCTTAGTTTGAATGCCCGTATAATTCATTTCTGAAAATTATGACAAATTAGTCGCGCCTAACTTGGCCAGAGAGTTTGACTGCTAGGCGTTATCTGTTGCCTGGGGCGGAGTTCCAATGAAGCTGAAATTTGGATCTCGTATTTTTTGAATGTGTCTTGATCGAATATGTTATGAGTTTTGCTGTTAATACGAGTTTTTGCTATAGGACGGAAGTCCCTAAAAGATAGGAAAATAGTTCGTTTTTTGAACAATTTTGCTGGCGAGATGTCTGGTGTGCGTATTTGTACGAAAGATGAAGGGGTAGATACATTAGTTTAAACAAAATGAGTGAACTATTAACAAAATTTTACTTATTGATGCCACTTTTTAGAGCAATAAATGCTTTGATCTTGATCAAGTGCATTTATGTAAAAAATATTTTATCGCAATTTAACTTTATATTACATAATTTTGAAAATAAAATTTTTCTTGGCTTGTTGGTGTTGTCGAATTATTTTTTAGTTATTGGTTATTATGAATATAAGCCTGCTTTCTTAATCTGAAATCTACTCAATGTGCTTTTAAATGAAAGGTAAAAATTTTAATCATACTGATTGATGTAAGTTGTCGTTGCAGTTCCTGTTACTCTCACCGAGGCATGCAAACCATTTCCGCTCTGGTAAACATGGACTTTATGTAATAACCCTATCTCTTCGACGTAAGCACTATTTTGCATGCCGAACTGCGAAATGCCCGCAGTATTTCCCATGCCGTATTGATCTATATCGATGAAATTCTCATAGCCTACTTGTATTAGGCCGCTGAGGTTTTGATCTCCTACTTGACTGGATAAAACAATATTGTCTTCACCTGCCTGTGTAACAGAGAGACTATTTCTATTACCATCCTGACGAGCCGAGGTGTAATTTGTCTGCCCTGTTTGGCGCACATATACATTATTCGCGCCACCTTCCTGGTTGACGACAGTGAGATTGGATACTGAAAGGAGGTTGGCAGCACTTAATTCACTGGATACGGCCAGCTCGCTCGCTGCATCCAGGTCCGCACCGTTGCAAAATGCGGAAACAGATGCAAGGGTCGTAGCAAATGTGAGATATTGAAATTGTTTGGCGATCATTGGCATGGTCCCTCAGCCTGTTTGACGCTTCCACTATTTATACTGCCTCTCACATAATCACCGTGCTGTCATTTAAATAATACTGCAACACTGGATTGTTGATGTCATCAGGGTTAGCCAGTGCCCAGGAATTGTGGACAATGCCCTCGCTGATCAAGTGAATCACGGCAGATTCCATAGCTGATAGCATAGCAAGCTGTGCGGGTTCATTGAATGTGGTTCCCGCCTCCATTTCTAATAGACGCCGAAATCTAACATAGCGGAACACATCGGCACTGATTGCTTTTGAATAGACTGTTTTAGATGTCAATACAGAGTGCAATATTCGGCCGGAACGAATGTCGATTGCCCGAAGGTTAACGGTGACCTGATCTACACGGTACTGCTCATCCGCTCCGATGCCAAAGTAGCGTGCACCGGCGCCGCCAGTCTGGATGTTTTGGTCATATGCGACAATACCTCCCTCCAGTAAGACATTAGCGGCGATAAGTGTCGGTAGGGGGATATTATTGTTGACTGGCGCATCGGGTTTGGTAAGACCTGCCCGAATAATCTTTCGCTCTGTCAGCAGGTTTTGTAACCCCTCTCTTTCTAGGGCAATAAACCAACCAGATTCATTAAGTACATCCATTAGCATGGCTGCACCGCCCTGAGTTACGGCAGTTGAGAAGCTACTATTAGGAGCTGGCTTATATTGCCCGGTTTGATCCCTGAAATTGTACACCGCAGCAAGAATTTTCCCTCTGGGTTCGGGTAAATTCAGTAAGTCCCGGTAAGTATTCATACGGGGGGTTAGCATGGCATCTGTGCGCCCGGGGCCAAATAAAGCATCACCGAGGCTTTTAACCGCTGAACACCCACTTAAAGAGAGAATGAACGCCATTATGGGCAAAGCTATGGCTATTTTTATTGCATTACGCATTGCCAGTTTTCCTTCGGAGTTGGACCGGACACTAGTTAGCAGGGTTTAGCCCACTCACTATTATTTCGCTTTTATCACCAGTATTTCGATCGGTAATCAATACTGTAAGCACGCCATCGTTATCAACGATCTGCACAACAAAATCGTCAGTAATCAACTCTCCGCTGTTGCCATCTCCAACATCTGTGAGAAGTTGATTAAGGAGTCGGGTTTCTAGAGAATCGGTAAAACGATCGAGTGCGCTGGGCTGTTCGTAAAGATCTTCAGGCTTGTTTGGGTCTTCATGTCTATCTTGCGACTGAGCATTTTGGAGAAGGTAGGTGCCATTTAGGGGATTGCCGCCAAAATTCGGATTCACGGGTTCGTATATTAACTCCGTAGTATTTCCTGTACCGCTTACGAAAATACTGAAAGGTACTATGGCCGTCACTATCAGTGATTTGATCTTCATTAAAATTCGTCCTTTCCCAAGTCAAAATTGTCAGTAAGTGCGCTGCGTACGCGCTCCTGTAGCACAGCCTCATGAATATACTGGGCAGCTTCATCGGCCAGGCGATGGATATTGTTAGTACTTGGACTTATGAAACGCCGAAATACTATTTTGTCGTTATAGGTGACCCAGATTAAATTACCCCAGCGTGCAGAAGGTCGCTCATAAATTGTTAAGTTGTAAGTGGCATCCGGATAATTCAAGTTCCTATATTCACTCATGAATCGTGCGAAATCATGCCCTGTTCGTGTTATTGTGCGATCAATATTAAATCCGCTAATTTCGTCTTCAAGCCTGCCAGAATCTGTGTCTGCTGGTGGAACAATGGTGTCATCCTGCGCTATGACATGAACGGTAAGGAACATGAAAATCAGCAGCGCTGGCCTCATATTTTCTCTTCCAAAAGATTCATTTTTGCCCAGTTACTAGCTTGTAGGCGGTTTTTGACTCCAATTTTTCTAAATATCTTATACATATGGTTTTTGACTGTATGTTCGCTCAGATGTAGCCTGGTCGCGATATCACTGTTGGACTCTCCACCGGTTAATTGATTTAAAATTTCCTGTTCTCTTCGAGTCAGGGATAAGTAATTTGCGTGACTATTTTGGTGTCTTTTCTCACAGCTATTTATTGCATGTTTTATTTTTTGTGTGAGGTTTTCTTGGCTAGTGCTGCTGTCACATAGTAAGTGGAATCCATTCTGGCGCAGCTTTTCTGTTACATGTACTGGCAGGTCCGGTGGAAAGTTTATAAGAAAAGCTTTGGGATGCTTGATTTTTTTTAGGTCAGACAAAAATCTTTTGGCACTCGCAGATGCGTCAAACTGCCAGCAATCAATAATGATTGCTTCATAATTTTGCAGGCAGTGTCTTTGTTTTCCGATGCTGGACTTTTCCCAGGGGTTGGGTATGTTCTGAGAAAAAAGTGAAAACAAAAGTTCGCCTTGCAGGCCGGAATTGCTAAAAAAAAGAACCGGCATATACCTCGTACCTCTCCTTGGTAAATATTAACGCTGCTTAAGCATCAGCTTGAGCTCTGTGCTGTTCTGTCGTGAAAGTCTCTGGATTTGTCTTATGATTCCTTTTGCAGCAGGAATCGATGTGTACGTGTAATCCTACTTGAGGTTAGGCAAAACAACTCACTCAATGAGAATTTAGTTTGGAGTGTAGTCGGGGGAGTAGATCAGCTTGGAAAAAAGGATGCCTTATTTTTTCTTAAAAAACGTATTTTTTGACATTGTCGTCGATGTTTTTATTGAGTTGTTTTTTGTGTTTAGATGAAATTTGAATGTTGGTGTAAGAATCTCATTTTTTAAAATATGATTTTCAGTGTGCCTAAGAGGAGCAGAGGCTTATATCTTTTCCTCTCAACTCATGGCGGCTCTTAATAGCTATTTTTTGATTGATTACGATGAATAGTGCATGAGCGTTGCCATTGAGGGGAATTCTGTTTTTGGAAATGTGGCGTGCATCGTGCATCGTGCATCAGAATGGCTAGGGTCTTTCAATCGGAAAGTGGCGGGCTCGTAAACGTGAGTTTTTTGATTGGCGGAAATCGAGACAAGCAGTCTGGCGCGCTATTTTAATCTTCCACAGAACGTGGTTTTTCCACTTTAGGGGGGGCGTAGGCTGGTGTTGATGTTGACGTCTAGCCATATATAGTGTGAGCTTTTGGGCGATTGTATGGTTTCCAGCTGTTAGGATGGTCTACCGGCATATTTTTTGGGGGGATAAAGTGACAGTGTATATAGAAAGTCTGCCAATTTGGCTGTGGCTCCTGCTGGGATTGTGCTCGCTATTTTTGATTAGAGGGCCGGTGCACAGAGCTATTTATGCGCTGGCGCGCTTGTCCCATCGCGCTTTGCGGTTTGCAAGTCTTGCTTTTGCGGCAGCCGAGCAGCGGTTAGTTGTACGTAATCAGGAAGTATTACTTGCTGCGGGGAAAGAGGCCGCTGAGCGACGCATTGAGCGGGAGCTCGAGCGGATAGAGGCCACTATGCGGCGGGAGTTGTCGCAATATCCTACTCTTCACCGCCGCCTATGCGAACAGCTGGCTGCGCTTGATGAGGATTATGTACACAGTGCGGAGGTCCCTCCGGAGCCTTCCAATTGGGCCAGGGCTATTCGCTCCGTATCGGAGATACCGGCCCAGGACGACTCGGTGGTGGCCGATGTGCTGGATACCATTAATCACTCAATGCGAAAGGCCGAATCCAGAGCGCTCGAATCCTATCGGGAATCCACACGTGAGCGGCACCAACTGCTTAAGCGTATGATGCCAAGCTGGCGTGCAATGCTGAAAACACTCGGGCGGATAAATAAGAATGTGGAGTCGGTGATTCGTCGTGCTAAAGCTCTGGATGGCCATATAGAGCGCTACGAGGAAATTGTGCAGGAAAGTGATCGTGGGCTGCGCACTCTCACCGCCTCCTCTTTTAATCGTTTTCTGGCTTCATCGGTTTTCCTACTCGTGGTATCGGCAGGTATATTGGTGAATTTCCAGTTAATCGCGCGCCCAGTTTCTGAAATTGTCGGCGGTAATATTCTGCTGGGTAACTTCTTTACCGCGGATATTTTCGCCTTCGTGCTGATCTTCCTCCAGGTCGGCATCGGATTGGTAGTTATGGAATGCCTGGGGATTACGCGATTATTTCCTTCGATTGATGCCTTGACAGACAGTACGCGCCGAAGCCTGAAGTGGTCGGCAGTCATTTTGTTGCTTCTATTTGCCGGAGTGGAGGCGAGCCTGGCATTTTCCAGGGAGTTGCTTTTCGAGCGGGATCAGTTGTTGGCGGGCGTTGCTGAGGGAATTACCGGGGGCCTGGGGGAGACCGAATTGCATTGGACCTTATTGTTGGCGCAAATGGGGCTAGGTTTTACTCTACCGCTGGTCTTGGCATTCTCTGCAATACCACTGGAGCAATTTATTTCCTCGGCGCGCACTGTATTGGGGATGTTTTTGGTCTTTACATTACGCTTGCTTGCAACATTGTTGCGCCTGCTTGCCCTGGTTTCGCTGCATAGTGGTGTCATTCTGAATCGAATTTACGATCTGGTGGTTTTCCTGCCTTTGTGGTTGTACAAGCTTTATTTGCGCAGGCAACAAGATCAAAAAAGAGCTGGCACTGGGAGGGAAGGCCAGCCAGCAGGCATCAATGGAAAAGTGGGAGAGGGGTTGCCTGCAGAGCAAGCTGGAAATGTGTAATGCTTTTGTGGATAGCCAATCTTATTGATATTGGTGGTGGTGATACATGGTTATGCTGTTGGTTTTCTGCATTATTCTGATTGTGCTGTTTCTTTATGCGCGCTCAAGGCCTGCACGAAAATCTGCCCTGAAACTTCCAAAATTGCAGGGCCCGATGGTCATTGCCCACGGCAATGATTGTGGCAATGGTCTCTACCCCGGAAATACCCTGCTATACCTGCAAAAAATGGTCGAGATGGGTGTCGATGGGATTGAGATCGACCTCTGGTTGACTGCGGATGGCCATCTGGTGTTATTACATGATCCGGATTTGAAGGACTCATCAGATGGCAGCGGCTTTGTCGAAGAGATGACCCTGGCCCAACTGCAGGCATTGAATATTGCTTATCAATGGAGCCACGATGGGGAATCCTACCCCTACCGCGATAATCCGCTGCGAATCCTCACCTTTGAAGAAGCATTCCAGGTGGTGGAAAATACCCCTCTCATCCTGGATATAAAGAGTAAGCAATATCGAGTAGCAGAAGTGCTGAGCGAGGCATTGCAGCGCCTCGGCAAACAGAGCCAGGTGATTGTTGCTACCTTTCACCAGGAGGTAATACGGGAATTCCGGCGACTCAGTCCCGACATTGCTACGGGGGCGGCGACTTGGGAGGCGGCACGACTGTATTTTGCCCAGTTAATTCGCGCAGAAAACCTACTAGCCCCCAATTACCAGACGACGCAACTGCCCATGTGTCGTTACGGTATTGATGTGGTGACTGCTGGCACGGTGCGTGCTGTGCGTAAGCTCGGCCTGCATCTTTCTGTTTGGACGGTAAATAGTCGGGCCGATTTGCAGCACTATATCGACCTGGGAGTGGATGGTATTGTTACCGACCGCCCGGATATCTTGTTGGCAATGTTGCCCGACCGGGAGCCTGGAGCGGCGCCAAAGCTGCTCGGCCAGATCCCCTAAATATAACCCTATGAAAATAACAATAGAGAAATCTTCATGAAGCAGATAGCAGGTATCGCGACGCTGGTGGCGTCGCTGCTAACCACCCCGGTATTGGCGGAGGACCGTTTTTCTAAAGTAGAAATTATCAGTGAGCCTGTAGCGGGCAATGTTTATATGCTTAAAGGGGCGGGCGGCAATATTGCCGTATTGGTTGGGGAAGACGGTACTTTTATGGTCGATGACCAGTATGCGCCGCTCACTGCCAAAATTCAGAAGGCTGTGACGGGCTTGACGGACAAACCCCTACGCTTTGTGATCAATACCCACTGGCATGGAGATCATACCGGTGGTAATGAGAACCTGGGTAAAAGCGGCGTACTGATCGTGGCCCATGAAAATGTACGTGAGCGTGTGAGTACCGAGCAGTTTATCGAGGCTTTTAAGCGCAAGGTTGAGCCTTCACCGCCTGAGGCGCTGCCGGTGATTACCTTTAGCGATGCCACTACCTTCCATTGGAATGGCGACAAGGTGCGGGTGCAGCATGTAGGCTCGGCCCATACCGACGGTGACGCCATCGTGCATTTTGCCAAAGCAGATGTAATTCATATGGGGGACATCTATTTTAACGGCACCTATCCATTTATCGATCTATCCTCTGGGGGCTCTGTGGATGGCATGATTGAGGCCATGGATACTGCCCTGGCTCTGTCGGGGAAAGAAACCAAAATCATTCCCGGCCACGGACCCTTGAGTACCCCTGCAGAAATGAAAGTGCAGCGGGACATGCTGGCGACGCTGCGGGACCGTATTCTGAAGCTGATCAATACTGGTAAAAATCGCGAGCAGGTGATTGCCACCAAGCCTACCAAGGATTTTGATGACAAATATGGCCAGGGCTTTATGACTCCGGATATCTGGACTGGAATTGTCTATGATTCTCTGGCCGCCAAAGCTAACAATTCCTGATAGGTGTTAAAACACAAACTGAATAAACCCGTCCAATAAAAAAGGGCCCGGATATCACTATCCGGGCCCTTTTTTTAGCGGCGGTATAGGATCGCAGCCGCTCTCTCAGTGACTTCCCTGTGGGGGCGCGCTGTCAAAGCTGGCTGCGGTTTCCGCAGCATCTCCTTTGCTTTCCTCGCGTACCCGGAACCAGGCGGCGTATAGTGCTGGCAGGAAGATTAGGGTCAGGCCTGTGGCCACGATCAGCCCGCCCATAATGGCCACGGCCATGGGCCCGAAGAAGTCGCTGCGGGACAGCGGAATCATCGCCAGCACCGCGGTGAGGGCGGTGAGGGCGATGGGGCGGAAACGCCGCACGGTGGATTCGACAATAGCATCCCAGGCGCTCAGGCCCTGGCTGATATCCTGCTGGATCTGGTCTACCAGGATCACCGAGTTACGCATGATCATACCGGCCAGGGCAATAGTGCCGAGCATGGCCACAAAACCGAAGGGTTTGCCGAACAGCAGCAAAAACAGCGTGACGCCAATCAGGCCCAGCGGTGCGGTGAGGAATACCATGGTGGACAATGACATACTGCGCAGCTGCAGCATCAGGAGAGTAAATACTACCAGGACAAATAGCGGCATTCCGGCGTTAACCGACTTCTGCCCGCGTTCGGATTCCTCCACACTACCGCCAACATCCAACAGATAACCGGGTGGCAGCTGGTCTCGAATGGTCTGCAACCGCGGCCAGACCTCATTCACCACCGTTGCGGGTAACTCTTTACTGTAAATATCGGCGCGCACGGTGACTGTGGGCAGGCGATCGCGGTGCCAGATGATGCCCTCCTCGAAGCCGTACTCCAGAGTGGCGATTTGGTTTAGGGGTACGCTGCGGCCGCTGTTGGTCTGTACCGCAAGGTTGCCCAGTTGGCCCAGGGCGTAGCGCTCCTGTTCGTCGCCGCGCACACGCACATCGATCAGCTCGTTACCCTCGCGGTATTGACTCACCGTCATGCCGGTGAGCGATCTTTGCAGGGCTCGGGATAAAGACGCGCTGTCAATGCCCATGGTGCGGGCGCGGTCCTGATCGATATTCAGGTTGACGGTTTTGCTGGGCTCCTCCCAGTCCAGGTGCACGTTGGTCACCTGGGGGTTCTCCCGCACGCGCTCAGCTACCTGGCGGGCAAGACTGCGCACTTCACCAATATGCTCACCGGAAATGCGGAACTGCACCGGGTAGCCAACCGGTGGACCATTCTCCAGGCGGGATATGCGGCTGCGCAGGGTGGGAAATTCCTCTCCCATGGTTTCAATTAGCCAGCTGCGTACCTGTTCGCGCTCTTCCACACTGCGAGTCATGATCACAAACTGGGCAAAGCTGGCCGCTGGCAGCTGCTGGTCCAAGGGCAGGTAGAAGCGGGGTGAGCCAGTGCCCACATAGGCCACATAGTTTTCCACTTGTTCGTTTTTATCCAGTAGTGCTTCCAAGCGTTTGGCCTGGTACTCGGTGGATTTCAGCGAGGCGCCCTCTGCCAGCTTGAGATCCACCAACAGTTCCAGGCGCCCGGAGGAGGGGAAAAACTGCTGTGGCACCAGACGGAACAAGGCCAAAGAACTGATAAAGATCGCCAGCGTCGCCATAATCACGGTTTTGCGGTGGCGCAGGCACCAGGTGATCAGGCGGCGGAAGCGCTGGTAAAAGGGTTTCTGGTAGGGGTCCTGCAGTTCGCCACTGTGGTCGCGGCGCGCGAGGTTGGGCAGCAGGTAGTGGCCGAGGTAGGGCACAAACACCACCGCGGTAATCCAGGAAACCACTAGCGACAGGGTGACTACCTGGAAAATGGAGCGGGTGTATTCTCCGGTGCCGGATTGGGCTGTCGCGATGGGCAGAAAGCCGGCGGCGGTAATCAGGGTACCGGTGAGCATGGGGAAAGCGGTGCTGGTCCAGGCAAAACCGGCCGCCTTAAGCCGGCTCAATCCCTGCTCCATTTTTATTGCCATCATTTCCACGGCGATAATGGCGTCGTCCACCATCAGGCCGAGGGCGAGTACCAGAGCACCCAAAGAAATTTTATGCAGGCCGATGTTGAAGTAGCTCATCAATGCGAACGTCATGGCCAGCACCAATGGAATCGACAGCGCCACTATCATACCGGGGCGGCTACCGAGGGAGAAGAAACTCACCAGCAGCACAATGCCCAGGGCTTCGGCCAGCACCTGCAGGAATTCCCCTACGCCGCGCTTTACCGCTGCGGGCTGATCGGAAACCTTGCGCAGCTGCATGCCGATCGGCAGGTCTTCCTGCAATTCGGCGAAGGTGGCATCAAGCTGTTTACCCAGCTTGAGAATATCGCCTCCCTCTTTCATGGACACGGCCAGGCCAATGGCGTTCTCCCCCATAAAACGCATGCGAGGCTGCGCTGGGTCGCTGAAACCGCGACGTACTTCGGCGATATCCCCAAGTCTCTGGGTGTGTCCATTGGCGGTGATGGGAAACTGGCGAATTTCATTAACCGAGTGAAATTGACCGCTAACGCGGATGCGTACCCGGTCACTCACGGTATCGATAAAGCCCGCGTCGGCCACCTGGTTTTGCGATTGCAGGGCACTTTGGACTGCGGTGAGAGGAATACCCAGGGAGGCGAGCTTGGTGTTGGAAATCTCCACCCAGATTTTTTCATCCTGCAGGCCCAGTAGCTCCACCTTACCGACATCTTTGACTCGCTGCAGCACCAGCTGTAGGCGCTCGGCGTAATCCTTCATTAGCGCATAATCGAAGCCGCTGCCGGTGAGGGCGTAGATGTTGCCGAAAGTGGTGCCAAACTCATCATTAAAAAGCGGACCCTGGATATCCGGGGGGAGTGTGTGGCGGATATCGCTGATTTTTTTACGCACCTGATACCAGAGGTCAGGAATATCCCGCGAGTGCATGTCGTCGCGGGCGACAAACAAGACCTGGGACTGGCCGGGGCGGGAGAAGGAGGAGATACGCTGGTAGTCGCCGGTCTCCAGCAGCTTCTTTTCTACACGCTCGGTAATCTGGCGCGAAACCTCCTCGGCACTGGCGCCTGGCCACAGGGTGTTGATCACCATCACTTTGAAAGTAAAAGGAGGGTCTTCACTCTGCCCCAGCTGCGTATAGGAAACGGCGCCCAGCAGCCCCAGTACGATCATGGCGTAGAGTACCAGCGGGCGGTTTTTCAGTGCCCATTCGGAAAGGTTAAAACCCATGGCAGTTTCTCTATCTGGTTTGCGCGGGTGCATTTAGCGTGCCGCGTATTGGCAACTTTGTTGGGGGCAGCTGCGAATGGTGCCCGTTCGCTTTTTTTCTGTGTTGTGGCCGGCCGTTTAATCCTGGCGTGCGAGAGTGCGGTCCGGGTCGATTGGTCGGTTCATACGGTCCACCGGGCGTACCCGCTGCCCTTCCAATATAAGGTGGGTGCCGGCGGCCACTATCCAGTCGTCGGCACTGAGGCCTGCAAATATCGGCACAAACTCCTGGCCATAGGGCCCCACCGTGACCTGGGTTTTGTGCAGGGTTTGCTGCTCACTATCCAACACCCACACGAAAGCTATGCCAGCGTCGGCGCTCACTGCGGACATGGGCACTTGCAGAATGTCGGTAGCGGCCTTCCTGGGTACAAATACTCGGGCGCTCTGGCCTATCTCAATGCCCCTGGTTTGATTGGTAAAGGCAACGCGAGCCTCAAATGTGCGGGAAATTGGGTCTGCGGCGGGGGAGAGTTCACGCACCTGTGCAGAAAAGGATTTACCGGGCTGCGACCAGAGTTCCACAGTGAGAGGCTGTCCCACGCGGAAATTGGCGATAGCCTGTTCCGGCAGGTCGATACGCACCTCGCGCTCACCATCGGCGGCCAGTTCAAAAATCCCCTGTCCGGCGGCCACAACCTGGCCAGCTTCCGCCATAAGTCGAGCGATAACGCCGCTCTTCGGGGCTTTCAGCTCAGCGTAGGCGGCCTGGTTGCGCGCCACGTCGAGCTGTGCCTGGGCCTGTTGCAAACGGGCCTCGCTGGCCTCATAGCGGGTTTCCACGGTCTCGAATTGGGAGTGACTGACCAGTTGGCGCTCGAGTAGTTTGCGGTGGCGTTCAAGCTCGCTGCTTGCCAGGCGCTGGTCGGCTTTGGCGGATGTCAATTGTGCGCGGGCAGAGTCCAATTGCAAGAGCAGGTCTTCCGTGTCCAACTCGGCGAGGGGTTGTCCCTTTTCAACACGGTCTCCCACATTGACCAGGCGCCGGTGCATCTTGCCACCTATACGGAAGGCCAGGGCTGGTTCGAAGCGCGCGCGAACTTCTCCCGGGTAAACATCCAACTGGGCGCTGGCTATCTGAGGGCGGACCATTACTGCCGGGCGGGGCTTATCTGCTTTCTCGGTGGGTTCCGATGGCGTACAGGCAGACAGTAGCAGGCTTAGCGACAGTGTGGCGAAGAGTAGCGATCGGTACATAGGGGCTCCCTTCCTCGGCGGCGAGGTGAATCCTGGTCGGATTGGAAATGGCCGGGCGGCCGGTAATGTTATACTGGCGAGTATAGTAAATTTATTAAACTGACGAGTCCAGTATATGGAGTGCTATGTCTGAACAGCCTCAAGGTGCCGCCCAGCGCGGTCGCCCCAAGGACCTGGCCAAACGCCAGGCTATTCTCAATGCAGCCAAAGGGCTGTTCCTGTCCAAAGGTTTTGCCGCCACCAGCGTGGATGCGGTGGCCTCTGCTGCAGGGGTGTCGAAGCTCACGGTATACAGCCACTTCTCCGATAAGGAGACGCTATTCAGTGCGGCTATCACCTCTCGTTGCGAGATGATGATGCCCCTGCCTATTTTCGACCTGAGAGAGGACGATTCGGTGGCAGAGGTCCTGGAGCGCATTGGCCAGGCCTTCCTGAGCATGGTGGACAACGAAGATAGCATCCGTCTGTTACGGCTTTTGTGTGCCTTAGCCTCGCAAGAATCGAAATTGGCACAGTTGTTCTTCGACGCAGGTCCCCAGCGTGTCCTACAGGGTATTGAGCAGGTACTGCGCCGCGCTACCGAGATGGACAAGCTACGAGTAGAGGATCCGGCGGAAGCCGCCGAGGATTTTATCGGCATACTGATGGGGTGCCGTCATATGCGCGTGTTGATTGGCTGCTGTGCGGTTCAGGGGGAGGAGGAGCGGCGCGAGCGGGTGCACAAGGCGGTAACATTATTTATGCGGGGTTACTGCTGACTTGTGCTATTGGCCCGGGCTGTTCGGCATAACCGGACAGCGGCTGATATCCTCACTGATTTCCAACCAGCTTGGTTTGTGTTGGCAGTAGACGTAGCGTTCGGGTTGGATAAATGCCGGATCGTCGAAGGCGCCTCCGGCAATGCCGCGATAATTGGGCAAGAATTCCAGGGTCCAGCTGAGTGCGCTGCCGCAGTGTATGCAGAACTGACACTTAATCCAGCGACCCGCATCGGACATTAGCCGATGGCTTCTCAGTTGACGACTGGGCAAGGCCACCTTTTCTTTGTCGAAATACACCGACACGCCCAACAGGCTGCCGGTGCGCTTCCTGCACCAGCTACAGGAACAGAGGCTGACTCGGCGCGGCTTGCCCACTGCGCGAAAACGCACAGTGCCACAGACACAGCCCCCTTCGTGGATCGTCTCCATTCCCGTGCCCTCTGGGTCAGGTTTTAATACGGTAGCCGGTGCGGAATATCCACCAGATAGTGGTCAAACACAGAAGCAGGAACAGCAGGATCATTCCGATACTGAGGCCCAGGTTGACATCGGCCACTCCGTAAAAAGCCCAGCGAAAGCTGCTGATCAGGTAGACCACCGGGTTAAACAGGGTAATCTTCTGCCACATTTCCGGCAGCATACTGATGGAATAAAAGGCTCCGCCGAGGAAAGTCAGGGGGGTGATTATCATCAGGGGGATAACTTGCAGCTTCTGAAAGTCGTCCGCCCAGACCCCGATAATAAATCCGAACAGGCTGAAGGTGACGGCGGTTAACGTCAAAAATATGATCATCCAGAACGGGTAGGCGATCTCGTAATCCACGAAGACGCGTGCGGTTAGCAGGATCAACAGCCCTAGAATTATGGACTTGGATGCCGCCGCGCCCACATATCCGGCGACTATTTCGAAGGCCGATACTGGCGCAGATAAAACCTCATAGATGGTACCGGAGAATTTAGGGAAGAAAATCCCAAAAGACGCGTTGGAAATACTTTCGCTCAGCAGCGCCAGCATAACCAGGCCGGGAATAATGAAAGCTCCATAGCTGACGCCGTCGATATCTCCCATACGCGAGCCAATCGCCGCCCCGAATACGATAAAGTAGAGGGAAGTTGAGAGTACCGGGGAGGCGATACTCTGCATCAGCGTGCGCCAGGTACGCGCCATTTCGAACTTGTAAATTGCCGCTATTCCATACCAGTTCATTCCTGGGTCTCCTTGCTCAGAAGTTCCTCGCGTTCACGGCGTGCGCCGTTTACCAGATTGACAAAGATCTCCTCCAACGAGCTTTCCCTGGTGTGTAGATCGCGGAATTCTATATTTACTGCATTGAGGCGGCGCAGGAATTCTGCGATACCTGTATCCTCGCTCTTGACGTCAAAGCGATATACCAGTTGGCTGCCGTCGCCACTCAGACTAAGGGGCAGGTCGGCAAGAGCATCGGGAATTTTCTGCAGGGGCTCAGGCAGATTCAGGCTGAGTTCTTTTTCACCCATTTTCTGCATTAGGATATTTTTTTCTTCTACTAATACCAGCTCTCCGTGATTGATCACACCAACGCGATCGGCCATTTCTTCGGCCTCCTCGATATAGTGCGTGGTGAGAATAATTGTGACGCCGGAATCCTGCAGTCCACGTACCATTTCCCACATATCCTGGCGTAACTCCACGTCTACACCTGCTGTGGGTTCGTCCAGGAACAGAACATTGGGTTCGTGGGACAGCGCCTTGGCAATCATCAGTCGGCGCTTCATACCGCCAGACAGGGTAATAATTTTGTTGTCCTTTTTTTCCCAGAGGGACAGCTGCCGCAAGATTTTTTCCAGGTAGGCGGGATTGGGAGCCTTGCCGAACAGTCCGCGGCTGAATTTCACTGCGGCCCAGACGGTTTCAAAGGCGTCGGTCGAAATTTCCTGGGGCACCAAGCCGATTTCATTGCGGGCCTTGCGATAGTTTCTTTGAATGTCATAACCGTTTACGGTGACCTTGCCGTGGCTGGCGTTGACAATGCCGCACACAATGCTGATTAGCGTGGTTTTGCCGGCACCATTGGGGCCGAGCAGGGCAAAAATTTCTCCGCGTTTAATTTGCAGGTCAACATTGTTGAGGGCGGTAAATCCTCCGGCATAGGTTTTGCCGAGGCCCTGGATCGAAATAATAGGTTCCACTTTCTCTCCTTGCCAAAGCGATGGATGCTTCTTTGGCGCTGCGTTGTCGGGCGGGTAGCTATCCTACCGCAAAATAGTTTCCGTGGATGTTTTTGTTTTGAGGCAGTGCACTGTTATTGATACACCCGATAGTAAAAATAACCCCAGACCGATGGTTGAAAAAGCACTGGTAATACCGAAGCTGTCAATCCACGGTTGGCTCCAAAAAGGGGATAGAAACTGCCCGATAAATATACTGGCGGTCAGTGCTCCGGAAACGCGACCGCGCATATGTTCTGTGGCCGACTGCAAGCCGGTAGAAAATATATGTGGTATGAGCGTTCCCATACCACTGCCGTAAACTGCCATGGCAATAATAATTGCGGAGTAAGAATCGGCTATGGAAATCAGGCTCATTCCGACCGCCATGGCAGCGAAACTAAAGGCGAAATTCCCAAATTTTCCAAAAGTGCTGCATACACGGGGGAATAGCATGAGTGAGGCAAGAGCCCCCATCAGATTGCCTGTGGCGATAGCGATGCCAGTCAGACTCGGTGAATTGATGCCGATATCCCGCAGCAGGAACGGTAATTGGGTAGGAATCAGGAAAAATGCCAGGCTGTTTAGCATTGCGGCACTGAGTAGGGCGGCAAATCCGAGCCAGAAGCCGTTGTACAAAGGAGCTTTTCTCAGGCTTTTATCAGAGTGGCTACGCTGTGGCTCTGGTAAGTGGAGTAGCACGGCGGGAACCAGCAGTAGTGCTACAGCGTAAATTGCGAAAGGTCCGCGCCAATGTAATTCTGCCAGAAGCCCACCAAGTATCAGACAGATAACACCGCCGAGGCTGATAAAGGCCCCCTGCTGCCCCATATATACCTGTCTCTGCGCAGGGGTGAAGTAGTCTCCAGCCAGGGCGGTTACTGAAGTCATTGTGCCCGCCACGGCAACGCCCAGCAAAATACGGCTGACGAGTATGCCCTCAAGGCTATGTTGCAGTAGGGCGGATGTCCCGGCCAAGGCATATAGCCCAACCGCTAATAACAGTGGTCTGCGTCGCCCATAACGATCGGAAATAACACCGGCAAAGGGCGCACAGAGGGCGATAGTCAGTGCAGGTAAGCTCAATACAAGCCGACTTAGCAGGGCACTGTTGGGGTGCTGGGCAAAATGGGCTGCCAGTGCGAGCAGTGATGGTGCCACTGTCGCCCCGGACATGACTGTGAGTGCTGCAAGACAGAGCAGTGTCAGGCGGCGTGCAGCGGGAATTTCGGTCCCCCCAGGTGTGGCGAAAGTAGCTGCGGAACTCATCGCCCGGCTCCCAATTCACGACCTTCCAGCTTTGAGCCTCGTACTGTAGAGGGGGCGTGGTTTACGATCTGTCGGGCTAGGTTGATACTCAGGCTTTGCGCTGTGACCATCAGTTGAAAGAAGCCCGGTGCTACCTGTGCCTGGGAAGGCTGGTTTTGTTGTTTATGGTTCCAGTTCATTGTGTATCTCCCTTCGCTTGCATTGAAATGCCGCGCAGTGTAAAACCTAAAGTATTGTTGAGGTCAATGGGAGAGGAGGCTTTTCAGTGACTGAGTTACGTACCAAGAAAACGGCACCTGGCGCGGGTAAAGGTATGCGGCGCGAGCTGACTGTGGGTGAGGTGGCCGAGCGCAGTGATGTGGCGGTGAGTGCGTTGCATTTCTATGAAAGCAAGGGCTTGATCAGCAGTTGGCGTACAGGAGGAAACCAGCGGCGTTATTCCCGCGATGTGTTGCGTCGAGTAGCGATTATCAAGGTGGCGCAAAGCACGGGAATTCCCCTGGCCGAAATTCGTGAAGCGCTAGCAGCCCTACCTGATAGCCGCACACCTAACGCCAAGGACTGGGCGAAACTCTCCGCAGGCTGGCGTGAGAATTTGGATCGGCGTATTCGTCAGTTGATCCAATTACGCGATCGCCTTGAGGGCTGTATTGGTTGTGGTTGCCTCTCCATGGAGAATTGCCCTTTGCGCAATCCTGGCGACCAGGCGGCAAAGCTGGGTGGGGGTGCGCTTTATTTGGGGAATGAGGAGTAGTTCGAGTCGGCTGTATTACTTAAAAACGATGATTTATCTTAACCCGGCAGATTAATCTGCCGGGTTAAGTAGTGGATATTTTCAATCGAAAATATTCTGATAAAACTCCATTGTTCCATTCCATGAATCCATCGCCGCCTCTTTATTGTAAGCGAGTGGCAGTCCGAACTTTTTGCCCCGCTCGGTGGCCATGGGATTGGTGAAGCCATGCAGTACATCAGGGTAACTCACCAGTGTGAGCTTGGCGCCGGCCTCCTGCATTTCCTCGACAAAGGCCCCTACTTGCTTAGGAGGAATCATGGCATCGGCACCGCCGGTGTAGACTTGCAGCTCCGCCTGGATCTTGCCCTTTTCCGCGGCAATATCACTGGCAAGGGCGCCGTGATAGCTGACGGCTCCGCGCAGATCCAGGCCCAGGCGTGCCATGGACAATACCACCCCGCCGCCAAAACAATAGCCCTGTGCGGCGATGCGGCTTGGGTCGACACTGGCATGTTGCTGCAACAGCGATAGCGCAGTGCGAAAACGGGCTTCCAGGGCGACGGGGCTTTTAAGCGCTTCATCGTGGAATTGCTGCGCTTGGGCGGGGTCGTCAGTTTGTTTACCAGTGCCGAACATATCTATAGCGAAGGCGCGGTATCCCTGCTCAGCCAAGCGGTTGGCCTGCTCCCGTACAAAGGCGTTATGCCCCCACCACTCGTGCACCAGAATTACACCGGGGCGTTTCTCACTAATGTCATCATCCCAGGCGAGATAGCCGGTAAAGGAATCTCCATTGACCGTATAATCAATCACTTCGGATTTCATAGGTTTTCCATTTGAAGATTTAGTGGTTGTATGTTCTAAGTTTTAGCATTTGCCGGCCCCTTTAATTCGATGACATTTTTTTCCGGGTCGGAAATATAAATCGACGGGCCCACTCCTTCGGCGCCGTAGCGCTGCTCCACTGGAGAGGCGTCAATATTTTTTGCCTTCATGACCCTGAGAATTTCCTTCGGCTCAAATGGGTCTATGCGTAAGCAGAAGTGATGCAGATTGCGTCCCTCGCTTCCCGGCGCGGCTCCGCCAGCCCGGCCAACCGGCTGGTCTACCGGAACCAAGTCTATTAAGCAGTTTCCCGCCCGTAATTGATAGAGGCCTAAATCGGTATTCTCCCGCTCCATATGGCAGCCGAGGACTTCCTCATAAAAGTCCCGCATAGCATCCAGTGACTTCACACGAAGTACCAAGTGATCGATATGACTGATATTGAACATAAAGAGCCGTATATATTGATGAATATTACGTGGAATAATGGCACTTACGCACCGGCCCTAAGTGTAGGGGGCGAAAGGCATTGAGATGGCTCTATACAGAGGATTTAGCGTCATAACGGGGTTCTTTATGCGGGGCTGAGAATCCTTAGGCCTGCTTTTTGCCGACCCTAGGCGTGGGCGGCGCATTTATCACCAAGTTCTTTGCATTTGTTTTTTGCTGAACGGACCACTTCCGTTTGCATAACTGCTGCTACAGTCTGCCCTGCGGTGTCGCTCTTGCGAGCGGTGCGAATCAGAGCTGAAATTTCCGGTTTACAGGAACCGCAACGAGTTCCACAGCCGAGGGCGCTGCCCAGGGCTTCTACGGAATTGATGCCATTGCTAATGGCCTTCTCGATTTGTGGTCGGGATACCTGTCTACAGGTACAGATCATCTGCACTCCCGCCGGGATGGCGTGCAGGAACTGTGCAGGGAACTTAGGCAAGTCCAGCTGCAGGTAGCGTTCCAGGGTGGGGCGGTCTGGCAGGGTATGCCATTCATTACTGGCAAAGATCAACAGCTGTATCCGCTCTGCATAGGCCAACCAGCGCTGGCTTTTTAGCGTTTTAATTTGCTGCCAGTGGGTGCCTGGAATGTTTTCCAGCAGTTGTGCCCCCAGTTTGCGCCCATTCAGGTGGCGGCGCAAGGCCAGTTCAAAGCGATATCCACCAGTGCAGGGCACGCGATACCAATGCAGTAAGTTGTTATCACTTTGCTTCTGTAACCACTGCCACAGGGATTTTGCTATTGGGTCCGGGCAAATCAGGCTGGCGTAACTGTTACACGGCAGCAGCTGCAGCTTTACGGGTACCTGTTTGAATTCCGGCTGGCCGGAAAAAGGGTCCACGGCTGTTCCGGTAAGGGCGCTGACTTTCGCCTCTTGGGCCAGGGTTTCGCTCCAATGGATAGGGGCAAACAATTCACCGGGCTTTTGTGCCTCGGTTAAAACTGCGCGTCCGTACATCCTGCCATGGGCACTGCGCACCTCTATCAGGTTGCCTTCTTTAATCTCGTATTTGTGCGCATCCCTTGGATTGATTTGTATCTCGGCAATTTCGCTGTGATCGAGCAACTTGCGTGAACGTCCGGTGCGAGTCATGGTGTGCCACTGATCGCGCATTCGGCCACTGTTTAACCACAAAGGGTAGGCATTGCTGATTTTTTGCTCCGGCGCGCGGGGGTTAATCGGTACAAAATTGGCCCGTCCGCTCTCGGTAAAGAATTTACCGTCGCGAAACAGGCGCGCGCTGCCATTAGGGTTGCGGTTATTCACCGGCCACTGCACTGGTTGAAGGTCATCGTATTCCTCGCGTTGGATTTGGCCTAACAGGGAAATATCGAAGGCGCGACTGCCACTGTTCTCGAATCCTGACAGTTGTGCATGCTCACGGAAAATATCCACAGGGTGGGAATAATCAAATTGCTCGGTAAAACCCAGGCGTCTGGCCAGGTCGCAGATTGCCTGCCAGTCGTGGCGGGCTTCGCCAGGAGGGGCAAGAAAAGGGCGCTGCCGGGAGATACGCCGTTCAGAATTGGTGACGGTACCGTTTTTTTCTCCCCATCCGGTTGCCGGCAGTAATACATCGGCGCAACGTGCAGTATCTGTTTCGGCTACGCAATCGGACACAATCACCAGCGGACATTTACGCAGGGCTGCGGTTATGCGGTCGGCATCAGGCATGCTCACCGCGGGGTTGGTGGCCATAATCCAGATCGCCTTGATCTGACCGCTTTCCACTGCACGGAATAAATCCACGGCTTTTAAACCTGGAGTCAATGCTACCTTTGGTGCGCGCCAGAAACGGCCGATGCGGTCGATAGCATCCATATTAAATTCCATATGGGCTGCGAGGATATTGGCCAGCCCGCCCACCTCTCGTCCGCCCATGGCGTTGGGTTGTCCGGTAATGGAAAAAGGACCGGCACCGGCTTTACCGATACGCCCAGTGGCCAGGTGGCAATTGATTATTGCGTTATTTTTATCTGTCCCACTACTGGATTGGTTGATGCCCTGGGAGTAAAAGCTAATGGTTTTTTTGGTTTTGGCAAATAACCAGAAGAAAGCCTGCAGTTTTTCTACGGACACACCACAATTCAGAGCGGTTTGCTGTAAAGACCAGTGTTGGGCTGAAGCGAGAGCAGTCTCAAAACCCTGAGTGTGCTGCTGAATATAGTGGCGGTCAATCTGATTGTGCTGTGCGAGGAAGTTGAGAAGCCCATTAAACAGCGCAGCATCACTGCCGGGAGTAATGGCCAGGTGCAGATCGGCCACTTCGCTGGTAGCGCTGGCCCGCGGGTCAATCACCACCAGTTTGGCACCACCCGCCTGCATACGCTGGAATAGGATTGGGTGGGTCCAAGCCGCATTGGAACCAATTAATACAATCAGGTCTGCGTGTTCAAGATCCTCATAACAACAGGGCACGGCGTCGGCACCGAATGCGCGTTTATACCCTGCGACTGCTGAGGACATACACAGACGCGAATTGGTATCAATATTGGCGCTGCCAATAAAACCTTTCATCAATTTATTGGCAACGTAATAATCTTCGGTAAGAAGTTGCCCGGAGAGGTAAAAAGCAACAGAGTCGGGCCCGTATTCGTCAATATTTCGTGCAAAAGCATTGGCGACAAAGGACATGGCGGTTTCCCAGTCGCACTCCTCGCCGTGTAGGCGAGGGCGTAAAAGGCGGCCGTGCTCACCAAGGGTTTCCCCGAGCGTGGAACCTTTAACACACAGGTGGCCAAAATTGGAAGGGTGTTGGGGGTCGCCATTAACTCTAATGGCAGTGGGATTCACGCGCTCTTCCTTGTTGACCTTAACTCCACAGCCCACACCGCAATAGGGGCAAGTCGTACAGGAGCGGCGCGCGCTCAATAATTCCTTTGCTGCCATTACTGTATCTTATTGCAGTCGATGTAAACCGTATCCCTATTAATTGCCATTGGATAGGTGGCAAGCCTGATACTGCTATCTTCCATGCAGACTCCATCGATCAGGCGGAAGTGGTGTTTATAAAGTGGGGAAGCAACAGTTAATTCCCCTTCCAGTTCCGCAATCATTCCTCGTGCAATTACGCCAGCTTGTGCGATTGGATCCCAGTTGTCAACGGCATAAAGCTGCTGTTTCTGGTCGGGTAAAAAAAACAGGGCGATACTTTTTTTTGCAACAATTTTACCAGTTGGATTAGCTGTTTCCACGGATTTTGTGCAAGTATCGCCCCAAAGGGCACACACCCCGGAGTTGTTCACCAAATCTGATCGCTGACAGATCGGTAACCATTGGGGGTGGGTTATGGCAATTGAATTTTTTTGATTTTGTTGTAGGGCGGCTGAGATCATAATAAATTCCTCGCAAGAATTGATAAAAACTTGAAAGTGAAAATAATGTAATTTTGAAACCGGCATTTATTGCTGCAGGTCCATCTTCAGGCGGATTCTGCAGTTTCCACAATTTCTTCTACAGTGGCCGGGCGTGGTTGCCCACGTTCTTTGACAAAAACAATCTTGTCATCGGTCTCGTCACTGTTGACAAACTGGCGAAAGCGCTTGAGCTTTTCTGGATCGTTTATCGCGGATTTCCATTCACACTGGTAGGTGCCAACCACGTGCGCCATTTGGGCTTCCAGTTCTGTGCAAACCCCCAGCTTGTCATCAATAATGACTTCACGCAGATAATTGAGGCCGCCATCGAGGTTTTCCAGCCACACGGAAGTGCGCTGTAATTTATCGGCGGTACGCACATAAAACATCAGAAATCGATCGATATAGCGAATCAGAGTGCTGTCATCCAGATCTGTTGCGAACAGATCTGCATGGCGTGGGCGCATACCGCCATTGCCACAAACAAACAGATTCCAACCTTTATCTGTAGCGATAACCCCAACATCCTTGCTCTGTGCCTCAGCGCACTCACGGGTACATCCGGATACGGCCATTTTAATTTTGTGGGGGGAGCGCAGGCCCTTGTAACGATTTTCAATGTGTAGTGCCATGGACACACTGTCTTGTACACCAAATCGACACCAGGTGCTTCCAACACAGGATTTAACTGTGCGTAGGGATTTGCCATAGGCGTGGCCAGTTTCAAAGCCGGCATCAATCAGCTCGCTCCAGATTTCCGGTAATTGTTCCAAGCGCGCGCCAAATAAATCGATGCGCTGACCGCCGGTGATCTTAGTGTAGAGGTTGTAACGCTTGGCCACTTCGCCAATTACAATCAGTTTTTCTGGTGTGATCTCACCACCGGGAATACGCGGCACCACCGAGTAGCTACCATTTTTCTGCATATTCGCCATAAAAGTATCATTGGTGTCCTGAAGTCCGACGTGAGACTGTTCGAGGATATGCTCATTCCAAAGAGATGCGAGTATAGAGGCTACGGTGGGCTTACAGATTTCACAGCCGTGGCCAGCACCATGTTTGTCCAAAAGTTCGGTGAAAGTTTTAATTTCTTCCACCCGGATAATGTGGAACAACTCCTGGCGGGAAAAGGAGAAATGTGCACAGAGGTGGTTATTTACCTCCATGCCCAATGCGGCGAGTTCTTCATCAACTATATTTTTCAACAGTGCGGCGCAGCCACCACAGCCGGTAGAAGCTTTGGTTACATCTTTGACTTCTACAAGGGTGTGACAGCCCTCTGCGACTACATCAACTATCTGACCCTTGCTGACGTTGTGGCAGGAGCATACGGTGGCGGAGGCCGGCAGGGCTGCGG
Organism: Microbulbifer epialgicus; assembly: GCF_041447265.1. NCBI lineage: Bacteria > Pseudomonadati > Pseudomonadota > Gammaproteobacteria > Cellvibrionales > Microbulbiferaceae > Microbulbifer > Microbulbifer epialgicus. Next base: position 20,752 of record NZ_JBGMEK010000014.1, on the reverse strand, counting down.
CGCCCAGGGCAGGTGTAGCACCATCGGTTGCGGGTAAAATCAATTGCTCTGGGTGTTCAGGCAGTTCGATGTCGTTGAGATGGTATTGCAGTAGAGTATCGTATTCACCTGTATCACCGACGAGTACAGCACCGAGCAGCTTTTTCCCATCGGCATTGGTAATCATGCGCTTGTAAACACCACTCTGTTCGTCTACAAAAGTAATCGCGGCAGCGCCCTCGCTGCGCCCGTGAGCGTCTCCGATGGAGCCAACCTGGACTCCAAGAAGTTTCAGCTTGGTGCTCATATCAGCACCAAGAAAATATTCTTTTTCTCCAAGAAGTTGGGCAACGGCGGTGCGTGCCATGGCATAACCGGGTGCAACAAGACCAAAGATCCGCTCCTCGTACAAGGCGCACTCGCCAATGGCAAATATATTTGGGTCGGAAGTGCGGCAGCTGCTATCGATGACGATACCGCCGCGTTCGCCGGTCTGCAGGCCACAGGCTTTAGCCAACTGGTCCCGGGGACGAATACCGGCGGAGAATATGATCATATCGGTAAGGAGTTCACAGCCCCCTTTAAATTGCATGCGCAACTGCCCGTTCACCCCCTCGATAAGTTCGGTGACGGTATTGGTGTGTACCCTGACACCCAGTGCTTCAATTTTTTCTCTCAGCAGTGCGGAGCCGCCGTCATTAAGCTGGGTGGCCATCAGTCCGGGGGCGAACTCGACCACATGGGTCTCGAGCCCCAATGCTTTTAGTGCATTTGCAGCCTCAAGTCCTAGTAGGCCGCCGCCAATCACGACACCACTTTTGGAAATAGCCGCAGCCGCATGTATTGCATCGAGGTCTTCCAGTGTGCGGTAGACAAAGCAGCGTTCCTGCTGGTGACCGGGAATAGGGGGAACAAATGGATAGGAGCCGGTGGCGAGTATTATTTGATCGTAGGGGTGGGAGATACCACTTGTGGCGGTGACTGTTTTATTTTCCCGATCGATTTCCACAATTGTATCGTTGAGTCGGACTTCAGACCCCCACTGCCGGTACTGTTCGATATTGCCCAGGGCCAGATCTTCCGCGGTACAACCGGCAAAATATTCGGACAGGTGCACCCGGTCATAGGCAGGTCTGGATTCTGCACAGAAGATAGTAACTTCAAAATGAGGGTGCTGTTGGCGACTGGTCAGTTGCTCGAGAAAATGATGCCCGACCATACCGTTGCCAATCACAATCAGCTTTTTTTTCTCTGCATTTTTTGTCATTTACATTCCTGCCGTCACTAGTCGGTATTTTCGGCAGGGGGAGGGCCCGGATGAAAGAGTACAGGCGCCTCCTCTTCTGCCGAAGAGTACAGGCGCCGTTGCCTCGAATTGGAAGAGTATTTTGTTGGTAATTAAATACATTCAATCTCCATGCCAATATTATTTATAGGAATGACACTGTAATTAGCCTAATGTCCACATTGTTGCGACAAATTGGTGCATGTGTAAATTTTCTGCGCCGCAAAAGTGCTTATTTGAACCCTGTCTGCTAGAACTGGAAAAAATAAAGTAGGTGGGAGAGGAGAAGGATCAGTACCAGCAGCTGCCAGAAGAGAATTGGATTGCGTTCCAGTAGTGGACGATTTTGCGGCAATTTGAATTCCGGATTTGGAATTTCCAGATCTCGCACAAATTCTGACAGTGCGCTGTAGCGTTTCCTGGGGTCAGCCGAACAGGCTTTTTTCAATGCGCCGTCAATCCAATGGGGAATATCCTCCCGATATTTAGAGGCGCTGATATAGCGTATCTGGCTGTAGCTCTTCAGACGATAGTGATGATTGCCAAGCCGCTCCGGATAGGGGTATTTACCGGTGAGCAGTTCGTAGGCGATAACCCCTAGGGAAAAAATATCCGATCTGTGGCCGGCACTATCACCAAAAAAGAACTCCGGTGCTGCGTAATTCTTGCTGCCGGGGGCACACTCACCAGATAGGTGTAATTGCTCCCTGAGACCGGGACCGTCGGCACCGCCGAGATCGACAATCACCAGGCGCCCATCGTTGCATATCATGATATTTTCTGGCTTAAGATCACCGTGCACAATTTCCAGTCGTTGCAGGCTGCGCAGCGCGCTGATTAATTGCCCTAGCAGCTCCCGTACCTGGGGAATCTGTGGGTGCGGATTCAATTGCATCCATTGCCGCAGGCTCTGTCCTTCAATATATTCGAGGATATGATACAGGCAGCGTCGTTCTGCGCTCGGAGGGAATACCTTGATTATTCCGGGATGGGAGATCCTGCGCCCGGTCCACTCTTCAGCAACAAAGCGCTCTATATACGAGGGGTCATCACAATAATTGACCGAGGGTGTTTTTATGACACGCAGGGCACTATTCCCCTGATCCCGTGCGAGGTATAAGTGACTGCGATTACTGGCATGCAGCTCCTGCAAAATCAAGAATCCGTCGAGCTGCTGGCCGGGGTATAGGTCGGGGGCGAATGGTAATTCGCAGTTACGCATGGCCAGTTCATCGCACTGCGGTAGACCCACAGTGTTTACTCGGCAGACTACCGCGCTCAGGTTGTCAGTTGAGCCGGCTTCCAGGGCTGTATTTATCAGTTGCTGGGCAGTGGATAGGCAGAAGCCGAGCAATTGTTCGGTGATTGTAGATTCTGGCAGATAATCGTGGATACCATCACTGCTGATCAGGAAAATGTCACCAGCTTGTAATGCTTCCAAGCGGTAGTCCACATCAACATGGGCATCCATTCCTAGTGCGCGGCTGAGAAAAGTGCGCCCAGGCCCCAGGGTATGGCTGTGATCGCGGCTCAGGCATTCCAGCCTGCCATCGCGCAAACGATAAATTCGTGAGTCGCCAATGTGTACCAAGTGAGCGCTTGTGCCTTTAAAAATGACTGCAGAGAAGGTAGTCAGCCATCCCCGTTGAATTTCCGTACTGCCGCCGCTCTGTCGAAAAAGCCAACTGTTGAGCGAGTGTAATACCCGTGCCACGGCGTGTTTGGTGGACCAGGTTTCCGGGGTGCTGTAGTAGTCGGAAAAAAAACCATTGATGGCGGCGCGAGCCGCCTCGCCACCGGCTTCGGCATTGGCGACGCCATCCGCTACCGCGGCGAGGCAGCCGTATCGTTGTGTATCGGAACCCTCGGGAAGCCTTACTGCGCATGCGTCGTCATTGTGTCGGCGGTGGCCGGCACAGGAGGCACTGAACAGTTGCAGGGCATCTTTGCTGTTGTCGTGCAAGCTTTCAGCGCCATCGGGACTCTGGCTTGCCGGCCCCGATACCGTTGTTGTGTCGTGGTCAGGCGACATCGATCATGGATACGCTGCCATCGGGGAGCACCTCAGCCATTTGTCCCTCAGGTTCTTCCAGTAGTAACAGGGCGGCGAAGCCGAGCAGGGCCGTTGCACAGATTACCAGGAAGAAAGTCTGGTAGGACACCATGCTGAGCACCGTGAGATAGAAAACTGCACCGACATTGCCGTAGGCACCGGTCATCCCCGCTATCTGTCCGGTTAGGCGGCGCTTAATTAGGGGGACTACCGCAAATACCGCACCCTCGCCGGCCTGTACAAAGAAGGAGCAGGCCATTGCGGCGATCACGGCCAAGTACAGAGGCCATGCGGCATCAATCAGGCTCATAGTGAAATAACCCAGGGCCAGGCCGGCGGTCAATACGAGTAAGGTTGGCTTGCGGCCCCAGCGGTCGCTAATCAGTCCGCCTGCCGGACGCGACATCAGGTTCATAAATGCATAGGCCGAGGCGAGTAGCCCTGCTTTGACCGGGTCCAAAGTAAATGTTTCCGAGAAAAACAGGGGGAGCATGGAAACTACAGCGAGCTCGGAACCAAACGTAGCAAAATAGAGCAGATTCAAGACTGCGACCTGTTTGAATTTATATCTGTGTACAGGTGCGGGGGGATTGCTGAGCACCTCTCGATTAATACTGTATGTTTTGTTTATATCCAACAGGTAAAGTACTACCAGCCCGCAGTAAATCAGATTTGCGGTAAGGTTGGATATTAAGCTCACACCGCTGGACAGTTTCCAAGTGAGCAGGGCCAGTGCTGCATACATGGGCACTTTCATGCCCAACAACAGGACAAAATCTCCGGTGCTGGTAACTTCCATTGCGCCAATTTTTTTTGGCTTAAAATAGGTGGAACCCTTGGGTGTGTCGGTAACAGAGAAGTAATAAATCACGCTGTATACCAGCGCAATTGCTCCAGTAAGACCAATCGCATAACGCCAGCCGTCATCACCACCAAAGAACAGTGCAATGGTGGGCAGGGACATGGCTGCGGCGGCAGAGCCAAAGTTTCCCCAGCCTCCATAAATTCCCTCAGCGGTACCCAGCTGTCGGGCGGGGAACCATTCCGATACCATGCGGATACCGACTACAAATCCCGCACCAATGAATCCAAGCAGGAAGCGGCCGATCGCTGCCTGCACGAAATTGTCTGCCAGGGCAAAGATAAAGCAGGGCACACTACCTATAGCCAGTAATAGAGAGTAGGTGAGCCTTGGCCCGTATTTGTCAGTCAGCATCCCTATTACGATGCGTGCTGGAATAGTCAAAGCGACATTTAAGATCAGTAGAGTTTTAACTTGATCCGGGGTAAGCGATAAGCTCTTGGCAATTGCCATTAACAGGGGGGCATGGTTAAACCAGGCAAAAAAGGTGATAAAGAAAGCCACCCAGGTGAGATGTAGAACTTTTATCTTTCCGCGAAACGAGAATAGATTGAGTGTGTCACTGGACATGCGCATTTCCTTTGTTTGCGAATTCCACAGGCACAAAAAAGGCCCATAGCCACAGCCATTTGGCTGTAGTCAATGGACTTCGTTGCCCATAATTTTCGGCGAACAACCGCTTCACCGCGCTGATGCGCCTGAGGGAAGGCAATTGCATCATCGAATTATTTCCATTCAATTAATGTGCCATTATCTTTGTGCGACCAGGAAGTCCACTGTTTGTTGGTAGAGGTCCGGACAAAAGGCCTCTTCCGCCTGGAATGAAGTTCCGCTGAAGTTCCTACACATTTCCAGTAGCTGTCTTGCTCTGTCAGCGCTGGGGCGGCCGATATCGTTATCTGTATGAGCAAAGAGGTGCCACCCGGGGTTAGCAATTACCTTTGAATTGCGACGTTGAAGCATCTGATCACTCAGTGATAGCTGTATCAATTTCTCAGGTAGGTCCAGATATTGCTTTTGAGATAGCAGTCCGGCCACAGTGCACCTATGTTCGCGCGCGGCGAGCCAGGTACAGGCTTTTAATAGAGCTGCGCGTAGAGCCAAGTGAGTCGCAGGGTTGGCCTGATGCCAGCTATTGGTGACTGCGAAAACTTTTTCTGGCATCGTGGGTAGCAGGGTATTGCAGGCCGTGACAACCACGCCGGTGCCCTTATGGGCGGCGAGAGTGCTCCAGGGCTCCCCCACACAGTAGCCGTCGATAACGCCATTATGGAGATTTTCCAACATCTGCTCAGGGGGAAGAACTACAAGTTGTATTTCCCTGTCTGGATGGATACCGGCCGAGAGCAACCAGTGTCGCAGTTGTAAGCTGTGGCTGGAGAAGGGGTAAACAGTGGCAAGTCTCACTGGTGTGGAGCCGGGGTTGTCTTGCAGGTAACGTTTGAATGCTGCAGCAATCTCACTCTGTGTTTCGCCCTCACGATAGTTTTTAAGACGATGAAAAAGCGCCTCGGACAGGGTGATAGCATTGCCATTACAGCTGAGAATCAAACCAGTCAATAATCGCTCATGGCAATTTGGTAAGGTCTGTGTCAATGTCAGCGGCATTGGCGAGAGCATGGCGGCAGCGTCCGCTTTGCAACCAATTAGTTTGTCACGGAGGGTTGCCCAGGAGGTTTCCTTCTGCAGTTGTACGTCCAGGCCAAACTGATGGAAGTAGCCTTTCTCCTTGGCGACAATAAAAGGCGCACTGTCAGTGAGGCGCAGGTACAAAAGTTTGACAGAGCTTTTTTCCAGGCGGAGGGAAGATAACATCGGTAATTTAATGCTCGCTTTGGAAATAATGGATAAGTTGTTCTGCCACTGCTCGTATAGTGGAATTGCTGCTCATAGCAAGATTGCGTAGCGTCTTGTGCGCTTCCTCTTCACTAAGGTTTTTCTTGGCCATTAATAATCCTTTGGCTCGCTCTATGGTTTTCCGGTCGATCAATTGTTTTTGGGTTCGCTCAAGGGACAGACGTAGTTGCTGGAAATTTTTAAATTGCGCCATGGCAATTTCGATGGCAGGTGCCACTCGTTCTGGCGTGATTCCTTCAGCCATATAGGCGCTTACTCCAGACTCTACGGCGCGGCTAATAAATTCTGAATCACCGCGACTGGAGAACATGGCTACAGGGGTGGGGGCCTCTCGATTGACGACAGCCAGGCTTTCCAAAATATCCCTGTCTGGAGATTCAATATCGATTAATACAATATCCGGCCGAAATTTTTCCACCTGGAAAAGAAGTCCCTCTGCACTATTGATTTGGGCGAGAATGGAATAGCCGGCAGCGCGTAACCGCTCACAAACCAAGTGAGCACGTTCGGGGTGGTCGTCTACCAGCATGATTCCAGGATTTTTACTTGTCACTATCTACTGCGGCACTCGTTTATGGGTTTTACACTTTCCCAAGTGTCAATCAATAGTTATGCCAAGCATGCAAGAGTGGGATAAACAAAATATATTCTTCTGTGTCCATGAAGTGTGGATTGCTTCACTGCCTTTTCCTGGTGCAATATTCTGCGGATATTGCTTTTTCTGCACAAGCGGGGCGCCTTGTAGAAATTTCTATGGAGGGTAATGTGATCTGGTTTTCTTTGCGTGATATTATTCCGAGTAAGGTTAATATATGGAAATTATCATCACTTACTTACTAATTATGTGTGATGAATACCCTGCCAGAAGTAACTATGTGGACTAAAATTGAATATTTTAGGAGGTGCTAGGTGGGGAATTAACAATATAAAAAATAGTCAGTATTGACCAAGTTTATATAAAAGATCCGGCTTTGTGACTAGCAAAGGTCCACGCTCAAGTCAACATTGAACCAAAAGGGTCACCATTGAAATGGTAGAATTGTTGCCAACTTTTTCGTGTTGGTCTCTACCAATCAATAGTCTTATAAATTTCACCAATTGCCGCTATCAGCTTATTCCTCTTTTCATCCCCTGTTGCGAAGTTTACACTCGATCTGTTTATAAATTGGGCAATCCAATACTTTTCGAGGTAGATGTAGCTGTAAGTTCATAATATCAACTAAGAGGGGCACAGCGGTGATTATAGCCATACCTAGGGAGACCGCAGAGGGGGAGGCACGTGTTGCGGCTACTCCCGATAGCATTAGGCGTTTACGTAATTTGGGATTTTCCGTTGCGGTAGAAAGGGGGGCTGGTAATAAGGCCCGTTTTACTGATGAAGCTTATGCTGAAGCCGGTGCGGAAATCCGTGAAGATATGCAAAAGTGCTTGGTCGATGCAAATGTGGTGCTCAAAGTACAGCCCCCCACTGATACAGAATTGGACCTTATTCCTGAAGGGGCTACACTGATCGCCTTTCTTAAACCGGCGCAAAATGCTGAGTTCCTGCAAAAGCTCGCCGAGCGGAATATCAACGCATTAGCGGTCGAGTCTATTCCCAGAATTTCTCGCGCACAAAAAATGGATGCGCTCAGTTCCATGGCGAATATCGCCGGTTATCGAGCGGTGATAGAGGCTGCACACAACTTTGGCCGCTTCTTTACCGGGCAGATTACCGCCGCAGGAAAAATACCTCCAGCAAAAGTGCTGGTGATCGGTGCCGGCGTAGCTGGTCTCTCGGCAATTGGTACCGCAAAAAGTATGGGAGCCATCGTGCGTGCCTTCGATACACGTGAGGAAGTGCGGGAGCAGGTAGAGTCTATGGGGGCGGAATTCCTTACCGTGGAGGTAGAGGAGGAAGGCTCTGGCTCCGGAGGGTACGCTAAGGAGATGTCCAGGGAGTTTATTGAGGCCGAAATGGCGCTGTTCCGCGAGCAGGCCAAAGAGGTGGATATTGTAATTACTACAGCCCTTATTCCGGGTAAACCCGCACCCAAACTGTGGCTGGCCGATATGGTTGATAGTATGTCGAAAGGGTCGGTAGTAGTTGATCTTGCGGCGGAAATGGGAGGAAATTGTGATTATACGGTGCCTGATGAGAAGGTAGAGCAAAGCGGCGTAACGATTATTGGGTATACCAATCTGCCCAGCCGCGCAGCGACTCAATCTTCCAGGTTATATTCCACTAATCTCGCTCACCTAATTGGAGAATTAACCCCAGAAAAGAATGGAGAAATTCACCTGGATTTTGGTGATGAGGTAATTCGAGGTGCAACGGTCGTTAAATCCGGAGAAATAACCTGGCCACCTCCTGCGCCTAAAATTTCCGCGCAGCCCAAGTCCGCGGTAATGACGGCTGAGAAAGTAAAAGTGATAGTGGAGGATAGAACTAAAAAACGCAAGTCCCCGCTGTCTATTGTTGTATTTTGGGCTGTTGCAGCGGTGTTACTTTTGTGGTTGGGCGAGGTTTCTCCACCAGACTTTGTAGCGCACTTTACCGTTTTTGTTCTTGCAATCTTTATTGGCTGGCAGGTTATTTGGAATGTCACTCATGCATTACATACACCACTGATGAGCGTGACCAATGCGATCTCCGGCATAGTCATTGTAGGTGCACTCGTACAGTTGGGATCTACAGGTTCGGGACTGGTGACATTGCTCGCTTTTATCGGGGTGTTGGTTGCTAGCATCAATATATTCGGTGGATTCTTTGTGACCTACCGTATGCTGAAAATGTTTCGCCGGTAAAGGAGAAAAATTATGATGAACGGTATGATTGCAATGGCTTACCTTTTCTCCGCGGTGATGTTTATTTTAAGTCTGGGCGGCCTATCAAGCCATGAGACTGCGCGCAGGGGAAATATTTATGGCATGGTGGGTATGGCATTTGCCATTATCGCTACCATCTCGGGGGTGGCTACCGGTGCCTATTGGATGGTAGCTATCGCCATGGTTGTCGGCGCTGTTATCGGGTTATCTCTTGCCAAGCGCGTGGCTATGACGCAAATGCCGCAAATGGTGGCCTTGTTACATAGTTTTGTCGGCCTGGCGGCGGTATTAATTGGTTGGGGGGGATTCCTGGATCTGGACGTTACCCGTCATGGTGCGGCACATGTTGTACATAGCACTGAGATTTACCTTGGAGTTTTTATTGGGGCTATTACTCTCACTGGCTCTCTTGTGGCATTTTGTAAATTACAGGGGCTTGTTTCTGGTAAGCCGCTGATGCTGCCCGCCCGCCATTGGCTTAACCTGATTGCGATTCTGGCCTGCATTGTGTTGGGTGCACTGTTTGTACCTGCTGATGTCAGCGCGGGTACAGTTATAAACCTGCTTCTGATGACTGCTATTGCGCTGTTGCTTGGTGTTCACCTCGTTGCTGCGATCGGCGGTGCTGATATGCCAGTTGTTATCTCTATGCTTAACAGTTACTCCGGATGGGCCGCAGCAGCGACCGGGTTCCTGTTGGGCAATGATCTGTTGATTGTCGTAGGTGCTCTAGTGGGCTCTTCAGGTGCGATTCTTAGCTACATCATGTGCCGCGGCATGAACCGCTCTTTTATCAGCGTGATTCTTGGTGGATTTGGTTCGGATGGTGGCGAAGTGTCCGATGAGGAGGTTGATGGTGAGGTTATCGCGATCGATCAACAGGAGCTGGCAGATGATCTCAAAGCGGCCGACAGTATTATTATTGTGCCTGGTTTCGGTATGGCTGTCGCTCATGCTCAACAAGCTGTCAGTGATCTGACTGACCGTTTAAGAAAAATGGGGAAAACTGTCCGGTTTGGTATCCACCCAGTGGCTGGTCGCCTCCCAGGGCATATGAATGTCCTACTCGCTGAAGCGAATGTGCCCTATGACATTGTGCTGGAAATGGATGAAATCAATCCAGATTTTCCCAGTACAGACTTGGTACTAGTTATTGGTGCTAACGACACTGTAAACCCCGACGCGGTGGAAAAGCCCGGCTCCCCTATAGCCGGTATGCCCGTACTAGAGGTGTGGAAAGCCCGTAAGGTAGTTGTACTTAAACGATCTATGGCCTCGGGTTATGCAGGTGTTGCCAACCCACTATTCTATAAGGAGAACGCGAGGATGTTGTTTGGGGATGCCAAGGATAGTCTTCAGGGGGTACTTGGGAAGGTGGCTGATTAAGGAAAAAGATTACTCAGCTAAGGGTGGCTATAGTCCTGCAATTGCTAGCTTAAACACTCTTTTGCCCTGCCTGCCAGTGCACGATTGAAAATCGCCTTTCAATCGTGCGAGCGTATCAAATAGTGCCTAATATCGCTTGATACTGTCTAGAATGTTAATCTTTCATCCATCTCATAAACTTATATTAAAAATATTATAGGGAGTTGGGCGTGGGGATTAACTTTAGAGCGATAGCCTTGAGGGGAATAGTGGGGCTCGGGATTACTGGACTTTCCGCCTGTGGTTTAGGCGGTGGTAGTGATGAAGATGATAATGGGAGTTCTGACAATGAGGCTTGGGTAAAGGGTAACTTTTCACCTTCATCGACTTATGTAGCTAAGTGCGTCTCTCCCCGATCGGGGGGAACTTACGAGGATGTCAAGGGTAGCCGATTGGATGAGAATAATTGGCTGCGCTCAATGAGTAACGAGCTCTATCTTTGGTATGATGAAATTGAAGATCAAGATCCCGCTAGTTTCGATGATTCCCTTTCCTATTTTGAACAGTTAAAAACCTTTGCGCTAACGTCTTCGGGTAGTGCGAAAGATCGCTTTCATTTCACAGCACCGACAGAAAAGTGGTTATCAGAAATGGAGGTTGGCTATGGGTTGCAGTGGGGTTTGTTATCAGCGCCGGATGAGCTGCCACGCAGAGCCGTTGTCGCCTATCTGGATAATGAAAGAAATGATGATGATAATAATTTACCTGATACTGTGACTCGCGGTGCAAAAATTGTCAGCGTCGATGGTGTCGAATTTGATTATGGCGATGATGTGGATACTTTGAATAACGCCCTTTGGCCTACTACGGCGGGAGAGAGTCATACATTTGAAATACTGCCACTAGGAGCTACTGACCCTGTAGAAGTTACTTTAGTCGCTAAAGTAGTTGAGTCAGATCCTGTACAGCATGTAAAAGTTGAGACTACTAACTCCGGTCGAAAAGTGGGCTATATGCTGTTTAATGACCATCTCGCCAGGGCTGAAAGTCAGCTGATTAGTGAGGTTAAACTACTTGTGTCTGAGAATATCGATGACCTGGTATTGGATCTTCGCTATAACAGCGGCGGTTATCTGGGTCTTGCTTCTGAATTGGCTTATATGATTGCTGGTGATGCAAGTGAGGGGCAGGCATTTGAGCACATCCGGTTTAATGATAAATATCCGGAAATACATCCGTTTAAGGGGGAACCGATTACTCCAACTCCGTTTTATACTACCGCACTTGGAATTGGTGATGAATCTCTAAAAGGGAATCCTTTACCAACTCTAAACCTCCCACGTCTATTTGTTTTGACTGGTGAAAATACCTGTTCAGCTAGTGAAGCCATTATGAATGGTTTGCGAGGAATAGATGTGGAGGTAATCCAGATTGGCGGAATCACTTGTGGTAAGCCCTATGGCTTTTACCCTTTGGATAACTGTGGCACTACCTATTTTACCATTCAATTTGCTGGTTCAAATGCAAAAGGTTTTGGAGATTACACTGACGGATTTTTCCCTGGAGGTCACTTCGGAACAGGAGCAGATCTGCCTGGTTGTGAAGTCGGGGATGATTTTGATCATTTACTAGGTGATGTAAATGAAGCGCGTTTTGCAGCCGCACTTAATTATATTGAGAGCGGGGACTGTGGTGAGATAACGACAAGTGCCTTTTCCGAATCTGGTGTCAATGATCACAGGCTCGAGCCCAGTGTTCGTGTACCAAAGGACCTTTTTCGCAGTAGCCGCATTATGGTGGAATAGGTGTGAGAGTCTTTGCTCGGCTTAAGTTGCCTTTATTTGCTATGGCGTGTGCTGGTTGTGTGGCTCAGCAAGTTTCTGCTGAACTGGAACCAGCTCTGCTAATTGAGAAGAATTCCCGGGTTCACAACGAGGTACAGCGTATTGTTTCTGAAGCCATGGGAGGAATAGAAATCCATATCAACCCCGAGGTATTTGCAGAAAGTAGTTTACTTGTTCTCGATAAGACCCCTCGTCAGATGGGGTTGATTGGTCGAGATATGGGGCGGCCAATAAAGTTCAAACTCCTATTTGATGGCAGTACTTGTTGGGTTATGCGTTTGCCTGATGGACCGCGCTGGAAGCTGGAGGCCTTGTGTTCTCCAGCAATCCAAAATTAATAAGCTCTTAGGGCGAAGTGGTGTTGTGCCACTTCCCTATACTTTTAGCGCAGTAGGTTGGATTTCCGCACATCCGGTTTCTGCGCTGCGCGGTAAATCAGGGCAACCTTACCGATCTCCTGAACCAGCTCTGAAGAGGATTTTTCACAGAGCTCCCCTACCAGTTGGTGGCGAACTTCGCGGTCGGCGATCATCAGTTTGACCTTGATCAGCTCGTGGTCTTCGAGTGCTCGATTCAGTTCTTCCATTACCCCCTCGCTCAGCCCATTGCCAGCTACGGTCACGACAGGTTTCAAATTGTGACCGAGTGAGCGAAGTGCTTTTTTGCGGTCGGCGGTTAAAGGCATACAATACTCCATTACCACTTTGTGGATATCGATGTGGGAACGGCCACGGTTCGCGATCTTTGCCAGTAGTTGTATGGCGAACTCGATCGCAACCTGTGGCCGCTCTTACAATTAAGCTGTAGTGATTGTAGGCATTGTACCTGATGGGCCGATCTAAGAGCAGCCACCGCTGGTTGCGTGAACATTTTAATGACCAGTACGTCAAGCAGTCCCAAAAAGAGGGCTATCGCTCCCGTGCCAGCTACAAGCTGCAGGAGCTCCAAAAGAAGGACCGCCTGTTCAAGCCAGGCATGACCGTTGTTGACCTGGGAGCGGCGCCGGGTGGCTGGTCCCAAGTGGCAATGGAGCTGGTGGGGCACAAAGGCCGGGTTTTGGCGTCTGACATATTGCCGATGGACCCTTTGGCGGGGGTGGATTTTGTACAGGGCGACTTTACCGAGGAGTCAGTGCTCAATGAGCTTCTGCAGCATCTCGGTGATGACTTGGCAGACCTTGTGATTTCCGATATGGCCCCCAATATGAGTGGAATACGTGACGTAGATCAGCCCGCCTCCATGTATTTGGTGGAACTGGCCGTGGATATGGCCCGCCAGGTGCTGAAACCGGGTGGGGCCTTTGTTGCCAAGGTGTTCCAGGGCGAGGGCTTTGACGAGCTGATCCGCGACTTGCGCGGTAGTTATACCAGTGTTGTGACCCGTAAGCCTGGCGCGTCCAGACCCCGCTCCCGTGAGGTCTATCTGGTGGCGCGGGGCTTTAAGGGCGGTTAATAAAAAAGTATCGGCGTATTTCTGGTCTGGGCGTCCGATATGGTATAAGCGATACCAAGATCGGGGGCAGGGCCGCTGACCCCCGCACCTATACTGGTTTGGACCGGTATCGATGCGACCGGTGTTGCCGGGTGGACGGATTTTGAGTGCGAAAGCGAGAGGGCTATCCCTTTGAATGATATGGCAAAGAACCTTGTACTGTGGTTAATCATCGCGGCGGTGCTGCTGATGGTATTTCAGAACTTTAAACCGCAGTCACGGGATGAGGCTCTCAGCTATTCCGACTTTGTTCAGGATGTGCAGTCGGGCCAAGTTAAGGATGTGGTTGTGGATGGCCTGGTAATTACCGGCGAGAAGGCTGATGGCAGCCGCTTCAAGACTATCCAGCCACAAATTATTGACGATGAGTTGACCAACGAGCTGGTTCGCAGCGGTGTACGGTTTATTGGGCGGGAGCCAGAGTCTCCCAGTATCTGGCAGCAGCTCCTGGTGGCGAGCTTCCCGATCCTGATTATTATTGCGGTCTTTATGTTCTTTATGCGCCAGATGCAAGGGGGGGCCGGTGGGCGCTCCGGCCCAATGGCATTTGGTAAGAGTAAGGCGCGCCTGCTCGGTGAAGACCAGATCAAGACCACTTTTGCTGATGTTGCAGGTGTCGATGAAGCGAAAGAAGAAGTCCAGGAACTGGTAGAGTTTCTGCGGGACCCCACCAAATTCCAGCGCCTGGGCGGCAATATTCCCCGCGGTGTGCTGATGTGCGGCCCTCCCGGTACCGGTAAAACTTTGCTGGCCAAAGCAATTGCCGGTGAGGCCAAGGTACCCTTCTTTTCAATTTCCGGTTCCGACTTTGTTGAGATGTTTGTTGGTGTGGGTGCTTCTCGTGTACGGGATATGTTTGAGCAGGCCAAGAAACAGGCGCCTTGTATTATCTTTATCGATGAGATCGATGCCGTTGGCCGTCACCGCGGGGCTGGAGTTGGTGGTGGTCATGATGAGCGCGAGCAAACCCTGAACCAACTGCTGGTGGAAATGGATGGCTTTGAGGGCAATGAAGGAGTGATTGTAATTGCCGCCACCAACCGCCCGGATGTTCTCGACCATGCTCTTTTACGTCCTGGCCGATTCGATCGTCAGGTGTTTGTTGGCTTGCCGGATATTCGCGGGCGGGAACAGATCCTCAAAGTGCACATGCGCAAGGTGCCCTTGGACGATAAGATCAATGCCCAGACAATCGCGCGCGGAACCCCCGGCTTCTCCGGTGCCGACCTGGCCAACCTGGTGAATGAGGCGGCCCTGTTTGCCGCTCGAGCCAACAAGCGTACCGTGACCATGGAAGAATTTGAGCGGGCGCGCGATAAGATCATGATGGGCGCCGAGCGCAAGTCCATGGTGATGAACGAGAAGGAAAAGGTGAACACTGCCTACCATGAGGCTGGCCATGCGATTATCGGCCGCTTGGTGCCTGAGCATGACCCTGTGCATAAAGTCACCATTATTCCTCGTGGTCGTGCCTTGGGTGTCACTCAGTTCCTGCCCGAAGAGGACAAGTACAGTCTCTCCAAGCGGGCGATTGAATCGCAATTGTGCTCTCTGTTTGGTGGTCGTATCGCCGAAGAGATGACTCTGGGAATCGACGGTGTGACCACTGGCGCCTCCAACGACATTGAGCGGGCCACTGATCTGGCGCGTAATATGGTGACCAAATGGGGGCTTTCGGAGAAACTGGGCCCACTGCATTACGGTGAAGACGAGAGCGGCCAGCCAGGCCAGGGCAATCCGGTATCAGGCAAAACCTCGAACGAGATTGATGAGGAGGTGCGCCGTATAATCGATAGCTGTTATGACCGTGCCAGCAAGTTGCTGGAAGAAAACAGGGATATCCTCGAGGCGATGAAAGATGCCCTGATGGAATATGAAACCCTGGATGCTGAGCAGGTAGATGATCTGATGGCACGTCGTAAAGTTCGTGCACCGAAAGATTGGCAGGACAATAATTTTGGCTCTGGAGGAAGCAGTTCTACCGGTGAAACGGATAAGACTGATACCTCTGAAGCTTCTACCGAGGCTGATAAGAGTAACCCTGTGGGCGGCCCGCTGAACGAACACTGATCTCTAACGAGACAAGGACAATACAAACGGAATGCCCGGACGGATTTAAGGCGCTTGCTTGCTCCGTTCTGGCATTCCTTTTTTTTATCTCTGTACATGAAAGTCACTTGCGGAAAATTTGTGCTGGACCTGTCCAGGCCAGTGGTAATGGGGGTCCTAAATACGACGCCGGACTCTTTCTCAGATGGTGGCAGTTATTATGCTGCCGGCAATCTTGACCTGTCTTTGGTGCTAAAGCGCGCCGAACAGATGCTGAACGAGGGGGCTGCCATTCTCGATGTGGGTGGTGAGTCCACACGCCCTGGGGCGAGTCCGGTCTCAGGACAAAAAGAGCTGGACCGGGTTGTCCCTGTGGTAGAGGCCATTTGTGCGAACTTTGACGTAATTGTATCTGTCGATACCAGTACCCCTTTAGTAATGCATGCTGCGGCAGCAGCGGGAGCGGGACTAATTAACGATGTTCGTGCACTGGAGCGCCCCGGTGCCCTGGAGGCGGCCGCGAAAACGGGGCTGCCAGTTTGTCTGATGCATATGCAGGGCCAGCCACGCAGCATGCAAAATGCCCCTTCTTACACCAATGTGGTGGAAGAGGTAGCGACTTACCTCAAGAGCCGAATCCGTGTGTGTGAGGATTATGGGATTATGCGCGAGCGTCTGATCCTTGATCCGGGCTTCGGCTTTGGTAAATCCGATGAGCACAATTTGGCTTTGCTGCGGGGGTTATCGCAGCTAGCCCCCACTAATATGCCCATACTGGCGGGGCTCTCACGCAAGTCCATGATTGGACGACTGTTGCAGCGCGAAGTGGATGAGCGACTACCGGGCAGCTTGGCGCTTGCCATGATGGCTGCGCAACGGGGGGCAAGTATTTTGCGGGTCCACGATGTTGCAGAAACTGTGGATGTACTTCGCTTGCAACAGATGATTGATCGCGAGTAAACAACCTAAGGAGCCTCGAAAGTCCCGCAGAGATATTACGGAATTATTCTGAGGTTCCCCGAATAGAAGTTTTTCCGAACCGCCGGGAGCGGCTTCTGTCATTGTTTGAAAGATGAAAATGAGCGCTTCAAGACGTTATTGAGAAGAGTTATGGAAAGAAAGTATTTTGGCACTGATGGTATCCGTGGTCGCGTGGGTGAAGGTGCAATTACCCCGGATTTTATGCTGCGACTGGGTTACGCGGCGGGCAAGGTGCTGGGGAAAATGTCTGGTGAAAAGCGTACCGGGCGCCCCTGTATCCTGATTGGCAAAGATACAAGGGTATCCGGTTATATGTTTGAGGCGGCCCTGGAAGCGGGTTTAATCAATGCCGGTGTAGATGTAGGGTTGCTAGGCCCCATGCCGACGCCAGCGATTGCATACCTTACCCGTACATTCCATGCTCGCGCGGGGATCGTAATCAGTGCCTCCCATAACCCATATCACGATAATGGCATTAAGTTTTTCAGTGCCGAGGGCAGTAAGCTGCCGGATCAGGTGGAGTTGGAAATCGAGGCCGCATTGGCACTTCCGATGGAAACGTCCAAGGATCTTGGTAAGGCTCACCGCATTGATGATGCAGCTGCGCGCTATATCGAGTTCAGTAAGGCCTCCACACCATGGAACTACTCCCTGGATGGGCTCAAGATTGTATTGGATTGTGCTAATGGGGCCACATACCATATTGCCCCCAAAGTTTTCCGCGAACTGGGTGCAGAGGTCCATGCCATCGGTATAAGTCCTGATGGATTAAATATCAATCTGGAGTGTGGCTCCACCAAGCCGCAACAGTTGCAAAAAACTGTGATTGAACAGAAGGCAGATTTGGGAATTGCTTTTGATGGTGATGGCGATCGAGTGCTATTTGTGGATAGCAACGGTGAGCTTATCGATGGTGATCAACTGCTGTTTCTTATAGGCCTGCACCAGCAGGAGTTCCTTGGTGGTTGTAAAGGTATTGTGGGTACCTTGATGAGTAATTACGGCTTTGAGCTTGCGTTGCGGGAGCGCAATATCCCCTTTGAGCGCGCTAAGGTCGGCGACCGCTATGTACTGGAGAAAATGTCTGCCAATGGCTGGATGCTCGGGGGTGAGTCCTCTGGCCACATTATCTGTGCTGATGCTTCTACTACCGGGGATGGCATCGTCGCCGCACTTCAGGTTCTGAGAGCTCTATCCGATTTTGGGGAACCCTTGCATCAGCTCAAATCCCGTATGAAAATGCTGCCCCAGCACATGATTAATGTGCGACTTGGGCATCGGAACGGTGTGCTCGATCATGCGGACGTAAAAGCGGCTGTTAGTGAGGCGGAACGCCAATTGGCCGATAGTGGAAGGGTCCTGCTGCGCCCCTCTGGAACGGAGCCCCTGATTCGGGTGATGGTAGAAGGGCGCGACAGTACTCAGGTGGAGCAGTTAGCAAAACAGATATCCTCTGTAGTTGAACGCATTGGAAACGGCTGATCCGAATTTAGGGATGTATTGGTAAGTTGGCCTGCCAGTAAACCAGAATAAAGTCGTATATTTTAGGTTGTATGTTGGCGGCAATGCCGCTAAGATTTGCGCCCCTTGAAGGAGCACACATGCGAAAACCGCTGGTAGCAGCTAACTGGAAAATGAACGGCAGCCGTGAGTTTGCCGAGCGTTTTTTCACAGACCTCAACCTCGAAGGGGTGACCTCTGGAGTTGTAGTCTGTCCTCCCTTTCCGTACCTCTCCCTGGTTGCCCAGGAAGCAGAGGAAAAGGGTGGTTTTGCTGTTGGTGGGCAAGACTTGAGCCAGGAGCCCAGCGGGGCTTTTACTGGCGAAATTTCTGCCAGCATGTTGCTCGATTCGGGTGCCCGATATGTAATTGTCGGGCATTCAGAGCGCCGAAGTTTCTACAGTGAAACTAGTGAGCTAGTCGCGAAGAAGTTTTTTGCCGCTCAAGCCGCAGGTTTAATTCCCATCTTATGTATAGGGGAAACCCTGGAGGAGCGGGAGCAGGGGCGTACTCTCGAAGTTGTTGCTACGCAGATGCAGGCTGTGAGTGAAGTAATCGACACAGATGCCTGGAAGCGTGCAGTTGTGGCCTATGAGCCCGTTTGGGCTATTGGCACAGGCAAGACTGCGACTCCTGAGGAGGCCCAGAGCGTACATGAATTTATTCGTGCTCAGCTTGGCCAAGTTGGTGATGAAGTACAGATTTTATATGGCGGTAGTGTAAAATCCGCAAATGCCAGCGCACTTTTTGCGCAGGCAGATATTGACGGTGCCCTTGTGGGCGGTGCTTCGCTTGATGCGAAGGAGTTCGCCGCGATATGTCGCGCTGCTGTTTAAAGAACAGCGGATGGGTTAGAGAATACTGAATAACGGGTTGGTTCAACCCCGGCAGAGAGTTTCCAGAAAATGGAAAAATTGGTATTAGTCGTACACGTTCTGACTGCGCTGAGTATTATCGGTTTGATTTTACTGCAACAGGGTAAGGGTGCCGAGGCTGGTGCTTCCTTTGGTGCTGGTGCATCGCAGACTGTTTTTGGTAGTCAGGGAAGCGGAAATTTCTTTTCCCGCTTGACAGCAATTTTTGCGACGGTATTCTTCGTCACCAGTTTGGGGCTGGCCTTCCTGGCCCGCCAAGATGCCGATGCTAATATCGATGCTGATCTGCCGCAAATTCCTGCGGTGATAGAGGAAACTAGCCCGGCTGGTGAGTTGCCTGAAATCCAAAATGATATCCCGCAGCTCGAAGCAGACTTGGAAGCCGGTGATGTTCCGCAGGCTCCCACTGACAGCGGATCAGAGGATTCTGAAGCTGGTCAGGACAGTGAGGAACAACAGTAAGATTTTTGCCCAGGTGGTGGAATTGGTAGACACGCTATCTTGAGGGGGTAGTGAGCTATGCTCGTGCGGGTTCAAGTCCCGCCCTGGGCACCACATCAAGATCCGAAGAAGTTCGGAATCATCCAGAAAGCCCGGTAAATCCGGGCTTTTTGCTATCTGGAAGGTACACAGCCTTCCGCTCCCGTTCATTGTCATCCGGTGCTATCTGGCGCTACATTTGGTGCTACCTAGTTCAATTTAGAAACTGGTAGCACCACCAATGGCCCTAACAGATACCCAAATCAAATGTCCGATAACACTATACGTAGGGCAATTTTTAATATGGACTGGGATGGTTCCCAAAAGGAAGAAGTAAAGCGAACCCCCATGGTTTCCGCGCTACAGCTTCTTCAATCCTGAATGAGACCGGCTTTAATCCTGACGCCATTGAAAGGCAGCTTTCCCACATGGAAAGGAATTGGGTGCGGGCTGCATATACCCAATATGCTCGTTATATGGATGAGCGAAAAGAAATGATGCGGTGGTGGGCAAATTACCTCGATGAGATGCGGGGGCGCGGTGCCGATATTTGCAAAGCAAAGTTAGAACTTTCCTTCGAAGGCTGAATATTAGATTGAAGCAATTTTTCAACGTGGCTCGCTATTTGTTAGGTTTATATCAAAGTTAATCCAGGCCCACTCCTATGGGATGAAAAGATCGAGCCTACTGCTCGTAGCCTGGATTCTAATTGTGGGTTCCGTAGGGATATAGTTATGAATGATTCACTACGAATAATTGAGACCGACAACCTTGTAATGAGTATTGAAACAGCTCTTAAGCGGTTTTAAGGAAATGCTTGGGCACCGGAAGAAAACTTGAAAGAGTTCCTTGCCCAGCTTAGGTGCCCGTTTAGACTTGACCGCAACAGTGCGCGCTTAGGGATCACAGTAAAGCAATTAAAACACATTGGCGTTTAATGAAGCTTGAGTACGAAGATCGCGGTGCGGTGGGCTTAATATGATAGTTATAGAAGGCATGCACCGCGCAGAATCAAGTGTAGTAGTTCAGACTTGATCTGACAGTTACCGGTTTTTCAGAAGGTGCTTTGTCAGGTCAAATTCAGTTTACGAGTTTTTCCTTCCAGGTGCTTTTTCCATCTTCAAGTGTTGCCATCGGAGTGCGGCCACAACACTTTTTACCCTGATGGGTACGGTCATTATTGTAATATGTGAGCCATTCGTCCAGATCCTTTTGTAACTCTTCTATTGATCCATAGATCTTCCGGCGTAATGAAGGCTGGTAGAACTCTTGTAGAATGGTTTTATGGAAGCGCTCACAGATGCCGTTGGTTTGTGGATGCCT
>NZ_JBGMEK010000013.1:10834-98161 GCF_041447265.1 Microbulbifer epialgicus | reverse complement strand
GTGAGCTTTCCGAATCCCGGCAAGGTCATTTCCGACCCTGCTTGAAGTGGCGTGCATTATAGCGGCCTCTCCGTGCTTGGCAAGCTCTTTTTGAAGAAATTTTCTTAAGAAAATCAATTACTTGGAGCTACCTTCCAGCTGCTGCCTGAGCAGCGAGGAGGCGAACTATACGGACTTCAGAGAGGACCGGCAAGCACTTTTATGACAATTCTGTAAAAAATTTTTTAAGCAAAAACCGGATAAAAAACCATCAGCCAGCAAGGCTAAACAGGTGGTATTTCTTCTTGCCCAAGCGCACGATAAAGTATCTGTCGCTAAGAGCCTTTTCTCCACTAAAAACCGCGGTCGGATTTGCATTCGCCTCCATACCAACAGCTTCTCCATTAACCAAAACCGCATTGCGGCCCAAGGCGTCCTTCACCGGTTTGCCTGAAGGAGCCATGCCCACGTCTACCAATAGGTTGATCAGACTTTGCTCGCCGAAATCTTTCGGAAGCACAGAAGAAGGCAAACCATCAAGACGCAATTGTTCCAAATCACCTACGGACAAATCAGCAATATCTCCGGAGAAGAGTGCACGGGAAATACGCTCCGCGGCAGCCAGGCCTTCCTCACCATGAACCAGGCGAGTAACTTCTCGCGCAAGGATACCCTGGGCTTCAGGCCTGCCGGCACGTTCACGGTCAGCAGTTTCTATCGCATCAATTTCATCGACACTAAGGAACGTGAAGTAACGCAGGAATTTGTACACATCTGCATCAGCAGTATTCAGCCAAAACTGGTAAAAGGCATAAGGACTGGTGCGCTTAGGGTCGAGCCAGATAGTGCCGCTTTCTGTTTTACCAAACTTGGTGCCGTCTGCTTTAGTCACCAATGGCAGAGTCAGGCCAAAGACTTTACCGCGGTGTTGACGACGGGTTAGATCTACCCCGCCGGTGATATTGCCCCACTGGTCTGAACCGCCAATTTGCAGGGTGCAATCGTGCAATTTATACAGCTCGGAGAAATCCATTGATTGCAGCAACATGTAGGAGAACTCGGTAAAGGAAATCCCCTCCCCTTCACGTTGAATTCGCTGCTTTACGGATTCCTTGTTAACCATATTGTTAACAGAGAAATGCTTTCCTACAACGCGCAAAAAATCTAGCACGTTCAATTCACGCGTCCAGTCGAGGTTATTCGCAACAACTGCACTATTCTCGCCGCAGTCGAAATTAATAAACTGAGAAACTTGGCTCTTCAGTTTATCCACCCAGCCTGCAACAACATCGGGTGTATTAAGGCTGCGCTCTTGCGCCTTAAACGACGGATCTCCAATCAGGCCTGTAGCACCACCAACCAACGCTATTGGTTTATGTCCTGCCGCCTGAAACCTCTTTAAGGTCAGCAGTGGTACTAAACTACCTATATGAAGGGAGTCCGCGGTTGGATCAAAGCCGCAATAGAGGGTTCGGCTCTCCGACAAATGCTGCGTCAGTTCGCCGTCACCGGTCGCTTGATTGATTAATCCGCGACGGTCCAAGTCTTCAAGCAGTGTCATGTCGACCCCAGCCATGCTTTCCCCTCATCTTCAGGCTTGAAATTAGCGCCGCCGGAAGGCGGCAAAATGCGCTGCAACATTACCGAAGTTTGCAGCAAATACAAGCGGACAGCGACGCTCGACGCGACCTGTCAAACTACTGCCAAGGAACTTACTCATGGAGAGTCGGGTCAATTACCCCGTGAACCAAGGCGGCTTTTTTGCTATAAAGGCCTTTCAATGCCTGTTTTTTAAACACCCTGATTTTCAAGCGCAGATAACAACGACAGCCGGCGCCGCCCGTTAATACCATGCAAAATCATCGCAAACCGACTTCACCTGTCCGTATTGGCGCCTTGCGCAAACACTTTCCGCGAGTACATGCACTGACAGCCGGTGCCGCTGCCTGCGTACTCGTACTGGCAGTATTTATTCCCACACCAGAGGTAGAAGCCAAGCGTATGCCCCTGGACGTCAATCTCTCTTCCTTGGACGAAGATACGCTGAAAGTTGACAGGAAACTGGTGGCTGTCTCACCCCAGCAGGGCATTCCCCTGGCTAGTGCGACAGTAGAGGCAATCCAGTCCCTGAATCTCACGGTGCGCAATGGAGATACCCTCTCCGACCTATTCAAGCGAGCCAAAGTGAGCGCGGGCGAAATGTATCAGCTGCTCGGCAGCGGTAAAGAAGCTAAGAAGCTGGCTCGCCTGACTCCTGGTGAGGAGCTGACTTTTAAAGTAGATTCCGAAGGTCAACTGCACAGCCTGGAACTACAGAGAGACCGTCTCAACCAAGTAAAATTTACCCGCGCGGAGGGTAATGACTTCCAGCACACCCTGGTACAACGCGAGCCTGACAGCCACCCGGCTTATCGCCTAGCTCAAATTGACAGCTCGCTATTCGTTGCCGGAAGTGAGGCCGGTCTCAGTGACAGCTTGATCATGGAAATGGCTGATGTGTTCAGCTCCGATATCGACTTTGCACTGGATATACGCAAGGGCGACACTTTTAGCGTGATGTTTGAAGAGAAATTCCTGGATGGGGAAAAAATTGGTAATGGGCCGATCCTAGCGGTCAGTTTTACCAATCAGGGCCGCACTTACAGTGCAGTGCGCTACATCGACAGTAGCGGCGACGCCAATTACTACACGCCTGAAGGCAAAAGCATGCGCAAGGCATTTATTCGTACGCCGCTGGATATAGTCCGCATCAGCTCCCACTTTAATCCACGGCGCTTGCACCCGGTTTTCAAGTCGCGCCGCCCTCACAACGGCACAGATTATGCCGCCCCGCGTGGCACTCCGGTCTACTCGACCGGGGATGGCCGTGTGATCGCATCCGGTTACAGTAAGCCCAACGGCAATTATGTATTTATTCAGCACGGAGAACGCTACGTTACCCGATACCTGCACCTGACCAAACGCAAAGTGAAGAAAGGTCAACGAGTAAAACAGCGCCAAGTAATAGGCACTGTAGGCTCAACCGGGTACGCAACCGGTCCACACCTGCACTACGAATTCCTGGTGGACGGAAGGCATCGGAACCCTGCAACAATTGTCCGCCAGCTTCCCAAAGCCAAGTCAGTGCCGTCCTCTGAAATGACGCGCTTCAAAAACCAGACTCAACCTCTGCTGGCAAACCTGGAAAACTACCAGGGCCCAGCACTGGCCAAACTTGACGAAAACAATTGATAAAGCGCCATTCAATATGCCCGATCTTTTTATCGGTCTGATGTCCGGCACCAGCGTCGATTCTATCGACGCTGCGCTGGTCGATTTTGGCGGCGAAGAGAGAATCAAGCCGCGTATCCTGGCAGCTCTAGGCCACCCGATTCATCCCTCGCTGCGCGATGCCATCCTAGCCCTGTGCGCCCCAGGTCCCTCTGAACTGGATCGTGCCGGACAGTTGGACCGACAGCTCGGCCAGGCTTTTGCCGAGGCCACCAATACCCTGTTGGCTCGTGCCGGTATTGAGGCCAGCGCAGTAACCGCAATTGGCAGCCACGGACAAACTGTGCGGCACCGCCCGCCAGGCACTGTGACCTCCCCCTTCACTTTACAATTGGGGGACCCGAACACTATCGCAGCTTTGACTGGTATCAGTACGGTAGCGGACTTTCGCCGGCGCGATATGGCCCTCGGAGGCCAGGGTGCGCCACTGATGCCCGCATTTCACCGCGCCGCTTTTAAAACCGAGGGCAATCGCGCAGTGGTGAATATCGGTGGAATGGCCAATATCACCGAGCTGACCGCCGATGGCAGTGTATACGGCTACGATACCGGTCCCGGCAACGCGTTGCTGGACTATTGGGTGAACCTACATAAGAAGCAACCGTTTGACCGGGATGGCGCCTGGGCAGCTAGTGGTCGCGCTAACCCGGAGCTGCTCAACCGCCTGATGTCCGATCCCTACTTTGCTGCGGAGCCCCCTAAGAGCACCGGCCGTGAAACCTTCAATGCCAGTTGGTTGGAGCAGGCTCTGGCTGGCCTGGAACTGTCTCCTGCAGACGTGCAGGCAACCCTGTCGGAAGTAACTGCCGCCAGTATTGCCGAGGCTGTGCATTTGTTCGCAGATGGCGGGGAACTACTGATTTGTGGGGGCGGCGCCAAAAACAAAGATCTGCTGTCTCGACTGCAGAGACGACTGCCAACCTGGTCAATTACCGACACCGGTACTTATGGAATCGATGCCAACTGGCTGGAAGCGGTGGGCTTTGCCTGGTTGGCCCGACAAACGCTACTCGGCCTGCCCGGCAACTGCCCCGGAGTCACCGGAGCAAAAGAAGAGGCTGTTTTGGGGGCAATTTACCCCCCCTGAGACACTATTCAAATCGGCCAAAGCGCAACTCAGATCGAGAAGGAGGAGCCACATCCACAGGTCGAGGAAGCATTGGGATTTTGCACAACAAAACGAGATCCGGCCAAACCCTCTTCGTAATCAACATTGGCGCCAACCAAATATGGGTAACTCATAGCGTCAACCAGCACCTGGATACCATCTTTCTCAATGATGGCATCGTCTTCGGCGACCAGTTCGTCGAAGGTAAAACCGTATTGGAACCCTGAGCAGCCACCACCGGTGACGAACACCCTGAGCTTGAGCTCCGGGTTGCCCTCCTCTTCCAACAGGCTCTTTACCTTGGCCACTGCTTTATCGGTGACTACCAGTGGCGCAGGAGAAAAGGATACAGCTTCTGACATAAGTCTCTCTCAACTCATCGGGACGTTCGCAACTCGCATAAAAGCTATGCAGAGAGCAGCCCCGGGGGCGTCATCTTGCTTAAACCCAGGAAATCAGTCAAGTATTGGCGAGCAACGGGCCCTGGCACAATTCAGCTGCCAGGGCTGTCGGGTGGGCTTCAGGAAGCCTCGATGACAGTTTCATCTTCCGAGTAACCGATCATGGGGGGGTCACCTGCGGAGCTAATATCCACGTTGGAAACCAGGGCCCCGTTCACCTGGGCACCCTTTACCATCTCAATCAGTTTGTAGTGCACATTGCCTTCCACCATGGCCTTAGCCGCCAGCTCCAGGTGACGTGCGGCATACACATCGCCATTTACATTGCCGTTAATCACCACCTGAGGCACACGTATCTCCCCCTCAATAATCCCACCATCGACAATCTGCAGGCGCGCATCACTGTCACTGTGCGCGGTAACATTACCCTTTACCTTGCCTTCAATGACCAGATTGCCACGAAAATGAATATCCCCAGACACCTCTGTCTGGCGCGCAATTAGGGTCGTGTGGTTACTACCGGTACTGGCCATAGCTACTTGTTTCTCTTTTTTTCTCAACATAATCCCTAAAACCTCATGCCTCTGGCATTAATGCTAGCTTTTCTGTACCAGCCAACCGTAGCGCTGCTCGATATTGAATCCCTTGCGCCCGGTAGACTTGAGCGATAACTCCACCCCTTCAGGAACAAAGCCCTCGGGGAGGCGCAGTTCGCCCTCGATATTCTGGAAGTATTTAAAACGCAGTGGAATGGACACGCTCTCCACCTGCTCTGACAGATCCTTTAGTGGATAGCTTTTCAGTTCACCATCCTGGCGGCCCACCACAGTAAAGGTAGCGGAACCTTTAACTACATTTCGCCGCGCTGCAGACTGCTGCACCTGTAGCTTGTACTGATAACTTCTCGCGTCGGCGGTCTGCGAGAGGATAAAACGTCCGATGGAAACCCCTTCCCCACCATCCGCTGGAGCCATAACGCCGCGGTAAAAAGAGATCTCCTGTTTCAACTCGGCAATCTGGTTCTCTTTCTGCACTAACTCGGTACGCACAGATTCACTGGCCTGTTCCCCGATCGTCAGCGACTGCTCTGCGGTAGCTGCGCGCATGCGCAGGGTTTCATTCTCACTGTTCAGCGCCTCAAGGCGCTCCAGTACCTTAGTGTATTCCAAGGTTTTTTCATCAAGGTTTTTACTCAGTTGATATTGCCCAGCGAAATAGGAACCGGCAGAGGTAGCCAGTACCAACAGGGCGACACCACTGGCGGCGATCACACCCGAGAAGGGGCGATGGGGCACCACTTTCATGCGGTACTGCTTACTGCGTTTCACTCTGAGCTCCCAAAATCCGCTACGGCTTAACCGGGTTTTATCGCTTGTCGTATTTTTTTGATTTTAAGGCAGCAGCGCCGGGCTCTCCAAGCCCAAAGTCTCAGTTAAGCCAAACATAATGTTCATATTCTGTATCGCCTGGGCAGAAGCGCCCTTGGCAAGATTATCGATTACTGACATTACCAGCAGGGTATCCCGATCCTGAGGCTGCATCACGGAAATACGACACATATTCGTGCCTCTCACACTACGAGTTTGAGGGTGGCTGCCAGCGGGAAGAACATCCACACAAGGCTCATTTTTATAGCGGTTTTCAAATAACTGCTGCAATTCCAGCGGTGACATATCTGTTTGGGACTTGGCGAACAAAGTAGCGTGTATGCCCCGGATCATGGGTAGTAGGTGCGGAACAAAAGTCACCTGCGCAGGGCTGGCATCATGGGGCTGGACCTGGCGCAGCCCCTGTTCGATTTCCGGTAGGTGACGGTGGCCTGTGGCTGAATAGGCACGGAAATTGTCACTATTTTCCGCCAGTATCAAGTCCGTCTTACCCTGACGACCCGCACCGCTGGCACCGCTAGCGGCACTGGCGATTAAGCCCGCCGGCTCAACGACGCCCGCCTCCAACAATGGTATCCAACCCAGCTGGATCGCAGTCGGATAACAGCCCGGGCATGCTACCAATTGCGCGCCAACTATCTCGGCACGATTTACTTCCGGTAATCCGTAGACAGCCTCCTGAGCCAGCGAGGGAGCGGCATGCTCCTGGCCATACCACTGCTCCCAGGTAGAAATATCTTTGAGGCGGAAATCGGCGGAGAGGTCGATAACTCGTACGCCTCTCTCAATCAACGCCGGCACCTGGGCCTGGGCAACACCATGGGGAGTGGCAAAAAACACCACATCACAAGCGGACAATTGCTCAATATCTGGCTCACAAAAATCTAAGTCATAATGGCCGCGTAAACTGGAAAATAACTCCGCCACCGGGGTGCCCCTCAAAGAGCGGGAAGTGATAACGGTAACTTCTGCTTGCGGATGTGTCGCCAAAAGCCTTAGCAGTTCAACACCCGTGTATCCGGTGCCACCGACAATTGCTACCTTAATCACCTTGCTAGAATCTCCCGGTAAATCTGCCAACTGAGACAATAATCATAAAATTAGCGGAACACTCTACCACAAGCCCCAACACTTGAAGGATGTGCAGTGTCACAGCGCCCCAGGAAATTGCTTAAAAACTTGTTAGCCCGGTGTTTACCCAAGACAAACAGCCTGGAGCACGTACGTTTACAGCTCTCTGCAAGGGAGGCCTTGGCACCACTTGTAGGTATGGCGCTAATTACCGGGTTGCTTGCAGGCATCGTGACAATCCTGTTTCGCTTGGCGATGGAGTGGCCCACAACATTTTTTTTGTCAGTTCCACAGAATTACGAGTCCCTTCCCCCACACTGGCGGTTTGCACTTCCCGTACTGGGTTCTGTGCTCATCGGAATTATCTATCTGCGCCTCAATCCAAAATACTATGAAGTTGGCGTGGCGCACGTACTCGATCGTCTCTATAACCACCAGGGAAAAATGCCATTACAAAACGCGTTGTTGCAGTTTTTTGCCGGTGCCATAGCTTTGATTAGCGGGCACTCCATGGGGCGTGAGGGGCCCGCAGTTCATCTGGGAGCAGCCAGTGGCAGCTGGCTCGCCCGCACCCTGCGGTTACCCAACAATTCCGCGCGCAGCTTATTGGGCTGTGGTGTAGCCGCCGCTATCGCTGCTTCTTTTAACACACCCTTGGCCGGTATGGTTTTCGCCATGGAAGTAGTGATGCTGGAATATTCCGTGGCAGGATTTCTGCCGGTAATGCTAGCAGCGGTAACCGGTAGTGCTGTCACCCAGATCACCTTTGGGCGCGAGCCGGACTTCAATGTCCCAGCGATACAATTGAATTCCCTGGGCGAGCTGTCAATCCTATTTTTCTGCGCCCTGGCGATCGGCCTGTTAGCTGCCATGTTTATCTGGGCGCACCGCGGTCTCACACGCCAACAGTATCGCTCTCCCTTTTTACGTTTTTTATTGGTGGGCCTGGTGACCGGTACTATCGGTATCTGGGTACCTGAAATTCTCGGTGGTGGCTACGACACCCTGCAAATGGCCATGCTGGGTGAACTGGGTATTACCACTCTGGCAGTAATTGTTGCTGCCAAACTGGTAGCCACAGCTCTGGGTTCGGGCCTGGGAATTCCCGGCGGAGTTATCGGTCCCAGCCTGATCCTCGGCGCCTGCCTCGGTGGCATCGCCGGTGGGCTCGCCAATATATGGCTGGGACCACATACCGCCAGCCCAGGTTTCTACGCCATGGTTGGCATGGCCGCCATGATGGCAGCGATGTTAAATGCGCCACTGGCGGCATTACTGGCGATTCTCGAATTAACCTACAACCCCAATGTTTTGTTTCCCGGAATGATGATGATCGTGGTAGCTACTCTGGTCAGTAGACAATTATTCGCAACCAGAGGCATTTACCAAGAAACCCTACGCGCGCTGAACAAAGCTGGTATTCCAACTTGGCGCCAGCAGATGCTCAGTAGCGTCGGCGTCGCCAGCGAGATGGACAGAAATTTTGTCATCGAGCCAAGGGAAATCCGCCTGGGGCAAGTCAAAGAATTAATCGCCCAACACCCCCAATGGATTTTGATCGATCTGCCTGATGAACCCGCCCCACAATTGTTGCGCGCCGCTGACCTGGCGACATATTTACAGGGTGCTGAAAAAAACGAAAGCGCAGACACAGCTGTTACGAAAGAGGAGAAATCCACAGATACAAAGCCGTTAATCGACCTGCTAAAAATTCCGGGGGAGCGAAAACAGATGGCTGAAATAAACTGGTCCGCCACTCTACTGGAGGCCCAACAGAAACTGACAAGCACTGGAGCCGACGCCCTGTATATCAGTCGTCACCAGAGCGGCTCACTGGACAATCGCATCGCGGGCATTATTCTGCCGCTACAGATCGATAACTTTTACCGGAAATAAAATATTTTCGCGTTTCTTTTTGAGGGGATATTCAATGCTGTGGATCAAGGCTTTTCACATTATCGCCATAGTGTGCTGGTTTGCTGCGCTTTTCTACTTACCACGTCTTTTTGTCTACCATGTCGATGCTACGGACGCCGTAAGTCGCGATCGCTTCTGCATTATGGAGCGGCGCTTGTACCGCGGTATCGCTATTCCCGCAATGATCGCTACCGTAGCCCTGGGCATCTGGCTCTATAGCCTGAATCCGGCTTACTACACATCCGCAGGGTGGATGCACGCGAAACTTACCTTTGTCGTGCTGTTACTGGCCTATCATCATATGTGTGGCGCCTATGTGCGTAAGTTTGCCCAGGGGGCCAATACCCGCAGCGGACGTTATTTTCGTATTTTTAATGAGGTTCCGACTGTAGCCCTGTTTGCCATTGTGATTCTGGCTGTGGTCAAGCCATTTTAATTTGGCGCAAAATCATTCTTTGTGAGGGGCGGCCAGCAACTAAAATTAGGCGCACAGCTTTTGGCAGTCATGTAGATTTTCTATGGATACACCGCAGCCCGTTATTCTGACCGTCACCCATCATGACCCTAGCGGCAGTGCCGGAATTGCCGCGGATACGGAGACGGCTGTCAGCCTGGGCTGCCACGCTGCCTCCGCGGTTTCCGCCATCAGTGTGTGTAACACCGGCGAACTCCTTGGAGTTGCTCCAGTGGACGACAGCCTGCTGGTAGAGCAAGCCCGCACGGTTCTGGAGGATATGCCGGTAGCGGCAATCAAGGTGGGATATCTGGGCTCGGTAGAGAATGTTCGGGCTCTGCACAGCGTATTGCGGGACTACCCCGATATCCCGGTAGTGATCGACCCCGATGCCACACTGGCGGATAAGGAAAGTGTGCTAGCGCCCCCCCTGTGGGAAGCCATGGCCTCCCTACTTCTCCCCTATGCCACCATGGTCTGCCCAAATCGCCGCGAGGCTCGCGCCATGGCAGTGGAGGCCGATACCCATGACGCCATGGCCCAGGAGCTGCTGGAAAGTGGCTGCCGCTATCTGTTACTCACCGGCGTACCCCACAAGCAACAACTGCAAAACCGTCTCTATGACGAGCGTGGCCTGATCCGGGAATTTCACTGGGAACGGTTGCCGCCGGCAGCCTATGGAGTCTGCGGAACCCTGGCCACGGCGATCGCCTGCCATATCGCCCACGGCCTGACCATTACTGAGACGGTCAGTCGCAGCCAGCAATATGCCTGGAGCGCAATTCGTGACAGTCGCCGCCTGGGTATGGGGCGGCCGATTCCCAACCGTCTTTTCTGGTGTGAGCGCTAGGGCCTCACCCCATACCCGATAAATGACTTGCCGCACCGGAGTGACAACCGGTGCGACCCGCCGGCCAACCCGCAATCCACTCCCCCAGCGATCTCCACATTGTCCTCAGGGCCCGTCGCCGCGATAATGACACGCTGATTCTTGGCCTATTCCGCAATTTCTGAATAAATTCTATGAGTAAATCCGAGCAGCTATTCGCAGAAGCACAGCAGTACATTCCCGGCGGCGTTAACTCTCCGGTACGGGCTTTCCGCGCAGTTGGCGGCACGCCGGTATTTATCCGTCGTGCTGAGGGCGCCTACCTCTACGACGCTGATGACAAGCGCTATATCGACTATGTGCAGTCCTGGGGCCCCATGGTATTGGGCCACGCCCACCCCGAAGTCATTGAGGCTGTTGTGGAGCAGGCCCAATCCGGCCTCAGTTTTGGCGCACCCACCGAGCTGGAAACCGAGCTGGCCGAGGAACTCTGCCGGCTGTGGCCAAATATGGATCTGGTGCGCTTCGTCAACTCCGGTACTGAAGCCACAATGAGCGCCATCCGTTTGGCACGCGGTTATACCGGACGTGACAAGATTGTGAAGTTTGAGGGCTGCTACCACGGCCATTCAGACTCATTGCTGGTCAAAGCCGGTTCCGGTGCCCTGACCATGGGCGTCCCCTCCTCCCCAGGGGTGCCCGCCGCCCTTGCGGACCACACCATCACCCTGAGTTACAACGAAGCAGATGCTGTACGCGCCTGCTTCGAAGAGTTCGGTGATCAGATCGCCTGCATTATCGTCGAACCCGTAGCCGGTAATATGAACTGTATTCCCCCGGTGCCCGGCTTTCTGGAAACCCTGCGGGAAGTCTGCGACCAGCACGGTGCCCTGTTAATTCTTGACGAGGTAATGACCGGTTTTCGCGTGAGCCTGACCGGCGCTCAAGGCTTTTATGGTATCGAAGCCGATATTACTACCCTCGGTAAAGTAATCGGTGGCGGCATGCCAGTGGGCGCCTTCGGTGGCAAACGCAAAATTATGGAGCAGATAGCGCCGCTGGGGCCGGTTTATCAGGCAGGCACCCTGTCCGGAAATCCGGTGGCCATGGTGGCAGGCCTGGAAACACTACGCTTGGTAGAGGAGAGTGACTTCTACAAGCCACTGGTAGCCAGGACAGACCGCCTGGTGGAAGGCATTCTCGCTGCCGGGAAGGCCGCAGGCATTCCTGTTACAGCCAACAAAGTCGGCAGCATGTTCGGCTTTTTCTTCACCGAGGAGTCAAAGGTCACCAATTACCAGCAGGTAATGGCATGCAACAACGAGCGCTTTAACCACTTCTTCCACGGCATGCTTGAGGAGGGGATCTATCTGGCACCAGCATCCTACGAGGCCGGGTTTATGTCCGCGGCTCACACCGATGAGGATATTGAAGCAACCATAGCTGCTGCAGAAAAAGTCTTTGCACGCCTCGACTGATTGCCCCCCGCTACAGCACCTGCCGCCCGCAGGTGCTGTACTCCAACACTAAATCCCATTTTACCACTCACACAAATCACAACCATTTTTCGGGTATTGGCTCGCTTTGACGCATAAGTCTTGTGTATTGTTAAAGCACCTACAAAAATGTATACAGAATTTAAAAGGTATACATTTTGAATAAATCGCCAATTTTAGATACCAGCCTCTCCACTGTCAGCGCCGGGTTCATCACTGTTCTGGTAGGAGTGGCCAGCTCAGCAGCGATTGTTTTTGAGGCCGCACGGGCTGCCGGTGCCGACCAGCTAATGATTGGCTCATGGATCGGTGCCCTGGGACTAGGAATGGGGCTAACCTGTATCGCCTTTTCCTGGTATTACCGGGCCCCCGTGATTACTGCATGGTCGACCCCAGGCGCTGCATTGCTGGCCACCAGTCTCACCGGGATTCCGATTGCCGAAGCTATTGGAGCTTTCGTCTGCAGCGCCATATTAACTCTGCTGGTAGGCCTTTCTGGAGCCTTTGACCGGGTAAATCGTCTGGTACCAACCCCCCTCGCCAGTGCCATGCTCGCAGGTATACTGTTGCAATTTGGCCTCTCTGTATTCACATCCCTGCAAGCACAGCCAATTCTTGTTGGCACTATGTTCCTAACCTACATATTTGGGCGGAGATGGGCGCCGCGGTACGCCATTCTTTTGGTACTCATGGTCGGGGTCTCTGCCTGCTGGAAGCTACAATTGATCGCCTTCGATCAAATCCACTGGCAAGCCGCACAACCCGTATGGGTTACTCCGGAGTTTCGCCTTTCCACTTTGGTCGGTATTGGACTGCCTCTGTTTATCGTCACTATGACCTCCCAGAATCTGCCCGGTGCCGCAACTCTGGCTGCCAGCGGCTATGGAAGAGTGCCCATTTCCCCAGTCATCAGCGGTACGGGCCTGGCTTCCCTACTACTGACTCCTTTTGGCGGGTTTGCCTTCAACCTGGCCGCTATTACGGCGGCAATTTGCACCGGTCCAGAGGCGCATCCCAATCCAGACAAGCGCTATACCGCCGGTATTGCTGCCGGTATCTTTTATCTAATCGTGGGCTTGTGTGGTGCCAGCGTAGTGGCATTATTTAGCGCTTTTCCACAGGAATTGATCGCCGGCCTTGCGGGCTTGGCGTTGATAGGGGTCATTGGCAATAGCCTGGCAAGTGCTACGGCAGAAGTGGAACATCGAGAAGCAGCAATCATTACATTCTTAGTCAGCGCTTCAGGTATTAATTTGTTTGGTGTCAGCTCCGCATTTTGGGGTCTACTGGGCGGTCTCGCCTGTTACTGGCTTTTTAACCGCAGGAGTTCATAAGCTCCAATGGGCCTATACGAGAAAATCAAAGCAGATCTACAGCGGGGGCGCTTCGCCCCAGGGCAAGTATTGAGGCAGGTTGAACTTGCTGAACTCTACGATGTAAGCCGTATCCCGGTACGGGATGCCCTGCATCAACTTCGAAATGAAGGCTGGCTCTCACCACACGGCAAGCGCGGTGTTGCAGTGCCTCAGTTTGACCCTATAGAAGTAGAGGACCTCTACCTGATGCGTATGCGCCTCGAGCCCCTATTGCAGACCCTGGCGCTAAATAAGCTCAATAGGGAAGTACTGGGGCGAGCCAACGATATTCTCGATTCGATGGAGGCCAGCACCCAAATGTCCGCCGAACAAATCGGCAACCTGAATTGGCAGTTCCATGCCTGCATTTACAAGGCAGCCGAGCGACCAACGCTTTTTTCTGCAGTGGAACAACTACACCGCCAGTGTGAACGCTATATCGGTTACCAATCCCGCAGCCTGCAATACCAAAACACTAGCCAGGGGGAGCATTTCTCCATTCTCAAAGCCCTGAAAAGGGGAGATGGAGAGCTAGCCGCAACATTACTGGCACAACATATTGAAGCCGCCGGTAAATCACTGGTGAGCTATCTGCGCTCATCTTAACCCTAAATGGAGGCTAACTGAGGGGACTTATGGAGCCTCCGAAATCAACGCAGTAAGCAATTTGATATGATGGCCGCCAATTGTGGCTGTGACATTTCTGCAGCCCTATGGATAGCCGGAGTAAATTCACTATGAGTCAAAGTCTCGGCCGCGGTGCCTATCCCAACACCCGCCTGCGCCGCCTGCGTGCCCAGGATTTTTCCCGCCGACTGGTGCGTGAAACCCAGCTCAGTTGCGATGACCTGATCCTGCCGCTGTTTGTAATCGAGGGGCGCAACGAAACCCAAAAGGTAGCCTCTATGCCAGGGGTGGAGCGCCTGAGTGTGGATTTGTTGGCAAGAAAAGCGAAGCTACTGCAGCAACTGGGCATCCCCGCAGTGGCTCTGTTTCCCGTGGTAGATCCCTCGGCAAAATCAGACTCCGCCAGTGCCGCCCACGATGCCGATGGCTTGGCCCAGCGCGCCGTGCGCGAGTTGAAAGATGCTGCGCCTGAGCTGGGTGTCATTACCGATGTAGCCCTGGACCCCTTTACCAGCCACGGCCAGGACGGGCTGATGGACCACAGCGGTTATATCGTCAACGATGAAACTGTAGAAGTACTGGTGCAGCAGGCTCTATCCCATGCAGCTGCCGGTGCAGACATAGTCGCACCTTCAGATATGATGGACGGCCGCATCGGCGCTATCCGCCAAGCTCTCGAAGGGGCAGGCCACACCAATACCCTGATTATGTCCTACGCGGCCAAGTACGCTTCTGCCTACTATGGCCCCTTCCGCGACGCGGTTGGCTCAGCGGGCAATTTGAAAGGCGGCAGTAAAGCTAGCTACCAGATGGACCCAGCCAATACCGATGAAGCCATACACGAGTGCGCTCTGGATCTGCAGGAAGGTGCTGATATGGTGATGGTTAAACCGGGTATGCCCTATCTGGATATAGTGCGCAGGGTGAAGGACGAATTGCGAGTGCCCACCTTCGCCTACCAAGTGAGCGGAGAGTACGCCATGCACTGCACCGCCTTCGAGAACGGCTGGCTACAGCGGGAGGCTGTTATTTTGGAATCTCTGCTCGCCTTTAAACGTGCAGGTGCAGACGGCATCCTCACCTATTTCGCCGAGGAGGCCGCGCAACTGCTGCAAGGCTAGTCGGCAAAAATTACACGCGACTTCTGGTCGCACGACTTATATCAGGGCCACTGGTCTTCCAGTGCCGGGCCTATGGGCTGTGCCTCCTCTACGGGGGCGCCACCAGAGTCCGACTCAATAGATGGATTGCGGGGAAGCTCGACAGGCTCTTCTTCGTAACCCCGATCAATACCAAATTCTTCCGCATCATCACCACGCAGCTGTTCCTGCATCTGGCTGCGACGCTGCTCGCGCAGCTGCTGCTCGCTGGGGTCTACACCCCAGCCGGGGGTCATCTGCTCGCGCGGTGCCGCCTGTGAGCGCCCATTGCCAAACAGGTTGCGGAACCAACGCCAGCGATCACGCCCCTGACATTCCGGTGCCGGCTGCAGGCGGGTCTCGTAGGAGAATGGAATTTCATAACCGCCGCGGCAATAATCCGGGTCCATATATTCGCCGCGTGCATTCACCGATTTGAATTCCACCCCTCGCGGTGGCTCCACTGGCCCGTGCTCATGGGGCAACTTGCGCATAATCTCTGTCCAGATCGGCAGTGCGCCGGTAGACCCGGTCAAGCGGGTACGCTCATTGTCGTCGCGCCCCAACCAAACCACTGCAGTAATTTCCGGGGAGAAACCGGCGAACCAGCTGTCGCGGTTATTATTGGTAGTTCCGGTTTTTCCTGCAAATGCCACACTGCTAGGTAAACGCTTCGCAGACCTGCGTCCGGTACCCTCACGCATAGCCTGCTCCAGCCCCCAGCGCAGCAGGTAGGCCGGTACCGCATCGACTCCGCGATGGGCACGGCGGCGGAAGTTCTGGACACGCTCGCCATCGGCATCGGAGACCGCCAGCAAGGTGCGTGGCTCCACAGTCTCACCACCGTTGGCAATAGTCTGATACATGCTGGCCACTTCAAATGGTGTCATTTCAACGGCACCCAGTAACATTGCCGGCACCCTCGGCAGGCTGGTTTCCACTCCCAGGCGGCGAATGGTCTGACGCACATTCTGCAGCCCCAGATCCAGCCCCAGGTGCGCGGTGGCAAGGTTGTAGGATTTTGCCAACGCTACGTATAGAGGCACTTGGCCATGGGCAAGTTTGTCGAAATTCTGCGGCATCCATACATCGCCGTCCGCCTCTTCAATGCGCACAGGCGCGTCATCGATAAGCGTCGCCAGATTGTACTCCTCTGGGCGCTCCAGGGCAGTGAGGAAGACCGCCGGCTTAATCAGTGAACCCACCTGTCGACGGGCCTCGAGGGCGCGATTAAAACCCGGATAATCCGGATCGCGGTCCCCCACCATGGCCAATACATTACCACTGTGATTATCCATTAGTACGGTGGCCGCCTGCAGGGTATTGGTCTTGATTCCCCGGTCCTTTTCCAGCTGCTGCACTCCGTTACTGATAGCCTCTTCCGCCAACTTCTGCAAAGAGGGCGCCAGGCTGGTATAGATTCTCAAGCCGGCAGTTCGCAGCTCCTCGTAAGAATAGTAAGGACGCAACTCCTCCAGCAGTCGCTCAGTGAAGGCGGGATAAGGATTCTGCGCAGTCACTCCACCTTTCACCACACCCAGAGGTTTGGCTGTGTAGAGATCAAACTCAGCCTGGTTAATTAACCCCTGCTCTTGCATCAACTCCAATACAGTGTTGCGGCGCTGCAGCGCGCGCTCGGGGTGTCGCCAAGGATTGTAGTAGGAAGCACCCTTGGCCAAACCCACCAGGAGAGCCACCTGATGCGGTTCCAGGGTATCCAGTGGTTGCTGGAAGTAAAATTCTGAGGCCAGACCAAAGCCATAGATACCGCGGGCACCCTGCTGGCCTAGCCAAACTTCGTTAATATACTCCTGCAGGATATAGCCTTTGTCGTAATGGATCTCCATCAGTACTGCCATCAGCGCTTCGTTGATTTTGCGCTGCAGGCTCGGCTTGTGATCGAAAAAGATATTCTTTACCAGCTGCTGGGTAATCGTTGACCCACCCTGCACCAAGCGCCCTGCCTGCACATTGGCCACCATGGCGCGAGCGATGCCGCGAGGCGAGATGCCAAAATGGTTGGGGAAGTCCTGGTCTTCCACAGCAATCAGGGTATTGGCCACCAACGGCGGGATATCGCTAAACCGCACCGGATTGCGATCATCGCCTCCGCCGAGCAGGGAGCCAATATTGGCCGCATCCAGGCGGAATTCTGCAATGCGCTGGCCATCGCCATCGCGCAGGTTGCTAATCTCATCATTGCGCAGGCGGAAGGAAACCAACGCAGCAGGTTCGCGTGCATCGGAATGAATAAAGTCGCGACGCCAAACCCGGTAGTTCATGCCCTCTTGGGACCAGGAACCGGGCTCACTGAGGGTTTTCTGCTCGCGATAATTCAGGGCGGCAAACTCGGAAGCCAACTCATCCGGATGCATCACCATCCCCTCGCGTAGTACCAGGGGGCGCGCATAAACGCGCGCCGGCAGTTGGTACTGGCGGCTGTCCAGGCGCTCACGCAGCTGCACATCCAGGTAGGCCATATAGCCGGCCAGGGCGAGCGCCCCCACCAAAGCCAGCAGGAATAGGAATTTAAGCCAGCGATATCGTCTCTTCGCTTGTGACGCTTTGCTGCGCCGGCGTTTGGTCGATGCCATAAAAAGAGGTATCCAGCTGCCAGGTCAGTACATCAATCGACAGCGGGGCCGAAATACCCAGTCACTATCATTGGCAGAGTACCAGCAGGTGGCAGCTCCACTGGTATCTTGCCTCCGGCACCCGGACCGATGCCTTTGGGGAACATCCCTGAACCGCCCGACTTCCTGGCCGGTAATGAATACTGGCCGGTCGTCAATAGAGGTGCTAAGCACCTGTTCGTGGATTGACCACGAGTGTGCCCTATAAGTTCATATTGAGGCTTACGGCGCCTTTATAAACGCTACCCGGTTGAAGTCAAACCCAGCGCCTTGCACTTGCCGTAATCGGAGCCATAATGCGGCGGAAAACTAGACAAATACTCCGAAAAGGAAAGATATGAGGCAATACGATCTCTACGGCATTGGCGCCGCCCTACTGGACACGGAAATTGAGGTATCCGACAAGGATCTTTCGGCTCTCGGTGTTGAAAAGGGAATAATGACCCTGGTCGACGATGCAAAGCAACAGCAACTGGTAGGTGAACTACAAGATCATCTCGTCACCGCCAAGCGTGCCTGTGGCGGCTCCGGTGCCAACACCGTGATTGCTGCCAGTTATTTTGGCCTGGACACTTTTTATTCCTGTAAGGTCGCCGCGGATGACAACGGCGATTTCTACCGCAAAAACCTCAGCGCAGCCGGTGTCGACTATCCTACCAGCCTACAGGAAGCCGACGGCGGCACCACGGGCAAGTGTCTGGTACTCATT
This sequence comes from Microbulbifer epialgicus, assembly GCF_041447265.1. NCBI lineage: Bacteria > Pseudomonadati > Pseudomonadota > Gammaproteobacteria > Cellvibrionales > Microbulbiferaceae > Microbulbifer > Microbulbifer epialgicus. Next base: position 79,785 of record NZ_JBGMEK010000013.1, on the reverse strand, counting down.
ACCCCGGACGCCGAGCGCAGTATGAATACCTATCTGGGCATCAGCGAACAGTTATCCGTGGCCGAACTGGATAGTGAAGCTCTGGCATCTTCCCGCTGGGCTTATATCGAGGGCTACCTGGTCTCTTCCGCGACCGGCCGTAAAGCGGCAATCACCCTGCGCGAGCAGGCACAGAAAGCGGGTGTTAAGACCGCCCTGAGCCTGTCCGACCCTGCCATGGTGCAGTTCTTCGGCGAAGGCTTGCGGGAAATGATTGGTGGCGGCGTGGATATGCTATTCTGCAACCGCGATGAAGCACTGGGCTTTACCGGAACTAATTCCCTGGATGCTGCCGCGGAAGCGCTACGTGATTACTGCCACAGTTTTGCCATTACTCTGGGGGCGGAAGGCGCCCTGTTATGGGATGGAGACCAGGTCTATCGCGTAGCCAGTCCGGAAGTACACGCCCTGGATACCAATGGTGCCGGCGATATGTTTGCGGGCGCTTTCCTGTACGGGGTCAATCGCGATATGGGCTTCGCCGAAGCTGGAGAGCTGGCATGCCGTGCCGCCGCTCAGGTAGTGAGCCAGTATGGCCCGCGCCTGCAGGCGGAGCAGCACTCTGAACTACTCGCTGCCGTTATCTAAAATACAGTCAGAGCGGCTGCCCGGCCGCTCGCCACTCTCAGAGGCCCTGGAAGTCTCCGATCTCCGGCAATCCAGTAGCCGCTGCAATACCAAACCCCTGAGCGTAATCCACTCCCATCTGGCAAAGCTTTTCCATCAACTCCGGGCTCTCAACATATTCGGCGATAGTGCTGATACCCATGCGCTTGGCCAGGTGATCGATTGTGCTGACCATGGCGCTGTCAATCTCGTCCTCAAGCATATTGCGTACAAAGCTTCCATCAATCTTAAGGTAGTCCACCGGTAGCTGACGCAGGTAAGCCAGGGAAGATACCCCCCGGCCGAAATCGTCCAGTGCAAAACTACAACCGGCGGCGCGCAACTTGTGAATAAAGATCAGCGCGCGCTCCAGGTTGTTGATGGCACTGGTCTCGGTAATCTCAAACTGCACCCGGGAGGGAGTCACTCCCGCTTCGGTTAACTCCTGCAGGACAAAATCGGCAAAAGTCTCATCACCCAGGCTGATACCGGAAATATTAATTGCATAACTAGCGCCGGCAATCCCGCTTCGTTGCTCCTGAGCCATATAGAGAAAGACACGGCGGATTACCCAGCGGTCGACCTCTTCTATCAAGCCGTAGCGTTCCGCCGCCGGTAGGAAAAGGCCCGGGGAGATCACCCCGCCATCTCTACCGCGCATACGAACCAGTATCTCGAAATGGTGAACCTGACGCTCCCCCTTCAGAGAGACCACAGGCTGTCTATAGAGAATCAGCCGATCTTCCCGCAGGGCCGCGTGAATTTCCGCCACCCAAGTAGTCTCCCGGCGCTTCTCCAGCGCCTTTCGAGAATCCCCGAACAGCTTGACCCGATTGCGCCCCTGTTCACGCGCAGAACAGCAGGCGTCATTAGCGGTAGCGAGTAGCTGACTGGCGTTAGGAGTAAAATGATCAACGCCCACTACACCAATCGAGACCGCCACGCGGTTGTCACTACCTTGCCAGAGGAAGTTAAAATCCTGAACGGACTCTCGCAGGTGTGCCACTACGCGCCCTCCTTCTTCTAAAGTGCAATCCCGCAACAGGATTGCAAACTCGTCACTGCCAACCCTAGCGAACAGGTCCACACTGGACAGATCCCGCTGCAACAAAGCAACTAACTGAACCAGGAGCTGATCTCCGGCAACGAAACCCAGGGTGTCGTTGATCACCTTGAACTGATAAACATCCAAATAGAGCAGCACGTGGTGCTGTCGCTTATCAATACAATGAGACAGAAGCTTCTGCAGCTCGCCCTCAAAATACTGGCGATTCGGTAGGCGAGTAAGGGCATCATGGCTGGTCTGCCAGCTGAGGCGCGTAGAAATCCGTCGGGCGGCAGAGGTATCTCGCAGTACTAATACATAGTTCTTCAGCGTGCCGGCATCCCAGAGCGCCATCACCTGTACAGTAACCTCTACAGGTGGGCGAGTGTCCTCGGGCCTTTGTATACACGCATTGATCTCGCGGGTGCTGGGTATCTCATGGGCAGGGACATCCGGCACTATCAAAGGTAGAAGTACTCCGGCAGTATCGTAAAGTGGCAGTCCCTCGTTGACGGGTTGGCCGGGCAAAAGCCCCACCAGATCTCCAGTCATTTCACTGACAAGGGGGTTGGCATAGAGAACAATGCCCTTGGGATCAGTGACTACCACACCATCGGCAATTTCCCCCAGAGCCGCCTCCGCCGCCTGCAGGCTAATTTGCTCACTGGGGCTCAAGCGCTCCTCCAGCTGTGCCAAGGGCCCGAGATATTTGGCGGATTTGGGATCAAACAGAGTCACAGCCGCACTTCCATCAGATGAAAATCAGTCCTGTGAGGGCCGCGCGCAGCACAATTGCCAAACAAACTCTTACCCTGAAAATTGAGCACATAGATCGATACCACCGACCAAGATCGCCGATTTTATTCAATTAGTTAGCCTCCCTGCTGCGCCATGGCTAGATGGACACTTAAGTTGCACACTCACAAGTGAGTACGCAAGAAATTTTTCAGTTTCTCATCCTCGAATACCCTTTGCATGGTCGCACTTAGCAGACTATTAACCCGGGTTTGCACTTCCTCTCGGCTGGGCTTGACCAAGTTACGGTCCTTGCCCGATGTGCTATAGGTGCCGAAATAAGTGGCAGGGCCAATTTTGACTTCCAGGTGAATCTCAGCTGAGGTATCTATCGTCGTGGTGTACACCTTGTTGGGGCTGTTATAGGTCAACTTCACCAGCTTCGCGATGACCTGCGCCTCTGGAGCGGTATCGGTAATTCGGAAAGACCAATTGGCAAAGCCTTGGCGCAGGCCAGCGGCAATGGCTTCTCCTGCATCATTAGCGATGTTCACCTGAGAAGTCTCTGCATAGACGCCACCGAGTGAGCCCAGACCACCGCCGGGCAGCTCATTGATCCCCCGCACGCTCAGGCTGCGGCCTGCACCAATAGAATCTGCTGCAACCTGCACTTGCGGATGCAACTGGATCTGCAGTGGGCTGTGGGCACAAGCCGACAGGATGATTGCCCCAAAAAACAGCAATAACTTCTTCATTTTTCTTCCCCTTACTTCAATAAAAACAACTAACTTGACTTAGCCATGGTGATGGTGATGATCCTTCCCTGTTTTATCCCGACCGACTACCGGCACCTGAATCTCCAGGCTGAAGCCGTCGGTAAAGACCAGACGCAAGGGCAATGAGTCCCCTGCTCTCAAACGCAAGCCGCGGATCATCAGGTGCACGCCGCCTGGAGCCATTTGCAGCCTCTCACCGGCGGCAATTGCCACTTGTTTCAGCGGGCGCATGCGACTGATGCCCTCACGGTACTCGGTGGTGTGTAGATCGGCTTCTGCCTCCTGATTTCCCGGTAGCTCCACAGCCGCTAGCAGCCGCTTCTGTTCGCCCAGATTGTGGAGGGACAAGTACACCGCACTCATTGGGGCCCCCGGGGGTGTCTCGCGGGCATAACCTTCTACTTCCAGGGACGGTGCATTGGCGTAAACTTTGCCGACAGACAGTAGAGCACTGACGGTTAATATCCAGATGAATAATACGGGTTTTTTCATTGGGCCCCTCCACTGGGCTTAACAAGGAGTAATCGTGCCGGGCTACCGATCTTGATATTGCCCCGCACTCGGTATCCAGGCACAGCCGCGCGCAACTGCTGGTAAACCCAACGTCCCTCGGCATCGTCCCTGGCAACAATTATGACGCGTAACTGCTCACTGCGAATTCGCTGTGCGACCTTTTGCAGCTGACCGGAGAGGCGTTCAGACCTGGTATTCAGCTCTGCAGTCGGCAGCCCGATACTCTCCCCCTCTGGCAGATCTAAACGCGCCCGCCCCCGTTCCCGTAATAAGCTCTCGCGAACCTCCGCTACCAGCGCATTGCCTGGCGCCAGCATCTCCGCGCGCTTGAGTAGAGTTTGCACCTCACCAAATGCACGACGACGCAGAGCCTCGCGGGCCTGTTCCACATAGGTGACCACAATGGTCTGGATGCCGGTTTGCGCACGGCGATTACCGGGATCGAGCTGCTGAACTCGCAGATAGTAGTCATAGGCGCTAGCACCAGCCGGCTGGGTCAGGTGTCCCTTGCCCAGGGCCAGCTCAGCGCGCTTGAGGAAGAAAGTCACATTGCCCCGTCGGACCTCCTCCGCTGAGGGCCCGGTTTTCTTAGGCGGCGGACTGGCAGGAGGAGGAATTGGTTGATTGGCACTGCAGGCCCCCAGCAATACGGCCATGAACAGGCAGACCCCAAGGCTGTGAAGGCGTTCAAATGACGGCAAAGCAATTCCCCGCTGTTGTTTTTTTGTACCACCGGCATCGCTATACTGCTGCCGCAACTGAACCCCCGTCCGGTGCAGCAGTCAGAACTATGTGCCCGACTATAATGAATTTTTTCATCTATGGCTGTGATGACCAAAAGTTTCAGAAATAATTTCCTCGTCTTGTTGGCGATCCTGCTGTTTGCGTCTGGTGCCAAAGTCCTGGCTCAGAGTCCAGACAACCCTTTTGCATCTATCGTCAATACCCAGGACAACGCCTTCCTGCCAGTGGATGAGGCCTACCGACAGGATCTGCTTTTCAGCGGTAATCAGCTCAGTGCCATTTTTGAAATAGCCCCTGAATACTACCTCTACCGTGACAAGCTTGCCCTTTACCGCATAGAAAACGGGCAAAAGACCGAATTGCCCCTGCACCTGCCAGGTGGCGAAGTGATCTGGGATGACTATTTTGAGAAAGAGACCGAGGTCTATCGCGGCCAGCTAGAGTTCGCTATCGCCCTTGAGGATGCTACTGGTGCTGCACAGTTGGAGCTGCACTACCAGGGCTGTGCGGACGCGGGACTGTGCTACCCCCCCCAGACTCGCCACTACACCGTAAACACCTCAGACGGCAGCATAGAGGCCGTGGAAGGCGGCTTCTCCAATGCTGCCAATCCGTCGGGCAGCACCCCATCCCAGGGAACCAGTACTGGCAGCAGCTCTACTACCCTGCCCCTGGCCCTGTTATTCGCTTTCGCCGGCGGATTACTGCTAAACCTGATGCCCTGTGTTTTTCCGGTGCTTTCGATCAAGCTGCTGGCAGTGAGCCAGGCGGCGCAGGATGACAGCCAACGTCACCATCATGGCTGGGCGTACACCGCGGGCGTGATCCTCAGTTTTGTTGCCATCGCCGCAGTTATGCTAGCGCTGCGCGCCGGAGGTGAGGCGATCGGCTGGGGATTCCAGCTACAGTCCCCATGGCTGGTGGCAGGACTAGCCTACCTGTTCTTTATCATGGGCCTGGGCCTGTCCGGAGTAACTGAATTTGGCGCCGGTCTGATGGGGGTCGGCAGCAACCTGAATAACAGCCAGGGGCTGCGCGGCTCCATCGCCTCCGGAGCCCTGGCCACTCTGGTGGCGAGCCCCTGTACCGCGCCATTGATGGGGTCCGCGCTGGGGTTTGCGGTAACCCAGCCTGCAGCCGTAGCCCTCAGTGTATTTGCTGCCCTCGGCGCCGGTATGGCATTTCCTTTCCTTTTGCTGACCTACATCCCCGGACTGGTTAAAAAACTGCCCCAACCAGGCCCGTGGATGGATCGCCTCAAACAACTGCTGGCCTTCCCCATGTACCTGACCGCTGTTTGGCTTTTGTGGGTACTGGGTCGCCAGGCCGGTGGGGATGGAATTGCCCTGGTTCTGACGGGTGCAGTCGCCATCGCATTTGCCCTTTGGCTCTGGCCGCGCCCTCAGTGGCATTGGCTGCGCGGCACAGTGGCAATTGCCGCGCTGGCTTTCGCAGTAACACTATTGCCGCGCCTCAGCACAGTAACTCAGGTCCAACAGCAAGCCAGCGACTATTGGCAGCCCTATTCAGCAGAAAAACTGGAGGCCGCACGCAGTGAGGGTCGCGCCGTATTGGCCAATATGACCGCAGCTTGGTGTATTACCTGCCTCGCCAATGAAAAGGTGGTGCTGTCAAGCGATGCGGTTAGCACTGCCATAGAACAGCTCGGGATTGTGGCACTGAAGGGTGACTGGACCAACCAGGATCCGCATATCAGCGCCCTGCTGACAAAGTACGGGCGTACCAGCGTACCTCTGTACCTGCTCTATCCCGCGGATGGCGGTGAGGCCAAAATCCTGCCACAGATCCTCTCCCGCGAGGATTTGCTGATGGAGCTTGAGGCCGCCACAGAGGGCGGGCTCAGCACATCATCTGTCCCTTAGAGGAAACTTCCGCCTTTGTAGCCATTCACTGGGGTAAAAAGGCCACAATCTGGATATTTTACGCTAATTTTTAGCCAAATATCGCCGAACTGCCGCTAACTTCGATAAACTGACGAACAGGCATGGACAGGGAGTCACTTTTGCGGCACACTCGCCTAACGCACTCGGGCAAATAGGCATAATATTCGAGTTTGTCCGCAAGATAGCCAATTTTAGACCACTTTTGGTGGTTTTTCGGCAACATTCCCCAAGGCAGATTATGGCTAGACTTCTCCTCTTGCACGGCCCCAACCTCAACCTGCTCGGAACACGCGAGCCACACATCTATGGTGCCAGCACCCTCGCGGAAATTAACGATGCAGCTGAGCGCCAGTGCAACGCGGCAGGGTACGAGTTGGAGACCATGCAGAGCAACAGCGAATCGGCCCTAATTGGACGCATTCATTTAGCAGCCACCAGTGATGTGGACTTTATTGTGATCAACCCCGCGGCGTTTACCCACACCAGTGTAGCCCTGCGAGATGCCCTGGCCGCCGTTGCCATACCGTTTATCGAATTGCACCTGTCCAACCCCCACGCAAGGGAAAAATTCAGGCACCACTCTTACTTATCCGACATAGCCCGCGGTGTGGTATGTGGCTTCGGCCCACACAGCTACACGCTGGCAATACAGGCAGCCATACACCAACTGGGTATGGCGCCCCGAAACCAATGAATCAAACCTGCGAGTGAATGAACTATGGATATCCGCAAAATTAAAAAACTAATTGAACTGCTCGAGGAATCGGATATCGGCGAGCTGGAGATCAAGGAAGGCGAGGAATCTGTGCGCATCAGTCGCGGAGTGAGTGGCGCAGGCCAGCAGGTCATGCCGATGTACAGCGCCCCTGCCGTACCGGCTCCTGCACCGGCAACCCCAGCCCCAAGTGCGACCACTGCGCCAGCTGAAAAGGAATCCAAGCCTGCGGTCAGCGGCCATGCGGTGAAATCTCCCATGGTAGGCACCTATTACGCAGCACCGAGCCCCGGCGCCGAGCCTTTCGTGAAAGTCGGCCAGCAAGTGAAAGTCGGTGATGTAGTTTGCATCGTTGAAGCGATGAAGATGATGAACCAGATCGAAGCTGACAAAGCCGGCACTATCGAATCCATATTGCTGGAAGACGGCCAACCGGTAGAGTTTGATCAGCCGCTCGTGACCATCGTCTGAGCGGGGTAGGCACAATGTTCGACAAAGTCCTGATCGCTAACCGCGGCGAAATTGCCCTGCGAATTTTGCGCGCCTGCAAAGAGATGGGCATCGCCACTGTGGCGGTGCACTCTCTGGTGGATCGCAACTTGAAGCATGTGCGCCTGGCAGATGAGTCTGTCTGCATCGGCCCCAATCCATCCCCGCAGAGTTATCTGAATATACCGGCCCTGATCTCCGCCATGGAGATTACCGACGCAGTTGCCGTCCACCCGGGCTACGGCTTCCTGGCTGAAAATGCCGACTTCGCCGAGCAGGTACAGAAGAGCGGCTTTACCTTTATCGGCCCGGATCCGGATGTGATCCGCCTGATGGGTGACAAAGTATCCGCCATCGCCGCAATGAAAAAAGCGGGAGTGCCCACAGTGCCCGGTTCCGATGGCCCGCTGCCAGACAACAGCGAGCGCTGCCTGGAGATCGCGCAGAATATCGGTTACCCCGTTATCATCAAGGCCGCTGCTGGCGGCGGGGGTCGCGGTATGCGTGTAGTAGAGAGCCCAGAAAATCTGGTCAACGCCATTGCCGTCACCAAGTCCGAAGCCCAAGCTGCTTTCGGCGACGGCACTGTGTATATGGAGAAATTCCTGCAAAATCCGCGTCATGTGGAAATTCAGGTAATGTCCGACGGCCAGGGAAATGCCATACATCTGGGTGACCGAGACTGCTCACTGCAGCGCCGCCATCAAAAGGTTTTGGAGGAAGCTCCAGCCCCCGGCATCCCCGATGCCGTACGCAAACAGGTGCTGGATTCCTGTGTGCAGGCTTGTATCGATATCGGCTATCGCGGTGCTGGCACCTTCGAATTCCTCTACGAGAACGAACGTTTCTACTTTATCGAGATGAACACCCGTATCCAGGTGGAGCACCCAGTCACCGAAATGGTGACTGGCGTGGACTTGATCAAGGAGCAAATCCGCGTCTGCGCCGGCGAGAAACTCTCTCTAAAACAGGAAGATATTGTGATTCGCGGCCATGCCTTCGAATGCCGAATCAACGCAGAAGACCCGCAAACCCTCTTCCCAAGCCCCGGCAAAGTGAACAATTTCCATATGCCCGGCGGCCTCGGCGTGCGCGTGGACTCCCACCTTTACTCCGGTTATTCCGTGCCACCTAATTACGATTCGATGATCGCCAAGGTAATCACCTACGCGGAGGACCGCGATACCGCCCTCGCGCGTATGCGTGTAGCTCTTTCCGAGTTGGTGATTGATGGCATCAAGACCAATATCCCCCTGCAGGAAGAGTTGGTTCGGGATGAGGCCTTTACCAAAGGCGGGGTTAATATTCACTACCTGGAGAAAAAGCTGGGACTCTAACCCTCGCCAGCCGGGGTAAAGTTGGAGAGAATTGCATCAGACGACGGATTCAGGCGCCATGGACGGCGATTACCGTCGCAGGGATTTGGGTGGGATTCCCACCCACCACAGCAGTTACTCATTACGGAACCTCTATGCCCTGGCTACAACTCCGTGTCGATACCGATCGTGCACAAGCGGAAAAAATTGAAAACGCACTGCTATTTGCCGGTGCTGTCTCCGTCACTCTGCAGGACAACGCAGACCAGCCTATTCTCGAACCCGGCCTTGGCGAAGTGCCCTTATGGGAGCAGACCCGCGTAACCGGCCTGTTCGATGCCGAAATCGATACCGCCGTCACCGAAGCCAAAGCGGCCTCCTATCTATGCGAGCTGCTTCCCAACGTTCGCTGGGAGCAACTGGAGGATAAGGACTGGGAGCGGGAGTGGATGACGCACTACAAGCCGATCCAGTGCGGCGACAACTTATGGATTTGTCCCAGTTGGTGCGAGCCGCCTCATCCGGAATCGGTCAACCTGCTGTTGGATCCCGGCCTCGCCTTCGGCACCGGCACCCACCCCACCACATACCTCTGCCTGCAATGGCTGGCTCAGGAACCCTTGCAGGGCAAAAGCGTTATCGACTTTGGCTGCGGTTCCGGCATCCTTGGTATCGGCACCCTGCTGCTGGGTGCTGAACGTGCTATAGGCACCGATATTGATCCCCAGGCCCTGATCGCGAGCCGCGATAACGCCAAACGCAATGGTATAGATCCAAAGCGTTTTCCTGTGTACCTGCCCGAGCAGATGCCACAGGAAAGCGTGGATGTAATGCTGGCGAACATCCTCGCCGGCCCCCTGGTGGAACTCGCCACCGAGCTGATTAAACTGACCAAGGTCGGCGGGCGTATCTGCCTTTCCGGCATTCTTGTTTCCCAGGCTGAGCAAGTAAAAGCCGCCTATGCACAAAACATCGAATTTGATGAAGACGGGGAGCACGAAGACTGGGTACGCTTGAACGGAACCCGTATTCGTTAAATAGGCCAACCACCACTACGCGGGGGCCGGGCAGACTGATAAACTTGACTGCAAAATAAACTGCGCCATAGCCGAATGTCTCAACTGGTAACCCGCTGCCCCCACTGCAGCACCTCTTTCCATATCAACGACCAGCAATTGCGCGCTGCCCGCGGTGCAGTGCGTTGTGGCTCCTGCCTGCAGGTTTTTCGCGCCGATGAAAATATCGTCTTTACTGACGAGAGCGACAATAACCGCAGTGACCTGGAAGCTCTGCTGGAAGATGACGACTTCCTAATCCACGATGATATCGAACTGGGTGACGAGGAGCCGGCCCCGCCCAAGCAGCTGGAACCTTCTCCAGTTGCGAAAGAAGAAAAGGTGGAAAAGCACCCTCAAGCGGTGGAGGCAGAAAACGTCCAAAGCGCTGACGAGGAGCGGGGCTCCAATTCACTGATCGGTGACGCCTTCGGCGACAATGAGTGGCAGGAACTGCAGGAGGAGGCTGTTCGCGAGGAGCCCGAAGAAGATCTGGAGTCTGTCCTCAAACCAGACTGGAATGATATCCCCGATTTCGATCACCGTTCGGTAAATAATAACGATGATAATTCCAATACATCCTTGTACGGCGATAACTTCGAGAACCGCGATCCCTGGGAACAATCCCTTGAGTCACAAGCTACAGCGACAGAGGCACTCGATCCTGCACCGACTATTGCTCTCGATCTCTCAACACAAGAAACTTTGCCCCCCCAAGCCAGTGTCGCCAATGGACGTCGTGAACCCTTCTTTGCCTCCAGCGCAGAGACTAATCCGGATTCTCAGGTAGAACCCGAGCGGGAACAATTGATATCCGCCATCCAGCCCGCCCCCTTGGAAATGTCCTGGGGAGTGACACCACAAAAGAAAGTCTTACCCTCCTGGCTCTGGTGGCTGTTGTTACCCCTGCTGACCACCACATTACTGGCCCAAATCGCTTACTTCCAGTTTGACACCCTCAGTAAAAAACAGCCCTGGCGCAATATCTATGCCTCCGCATGCCCACTGTTCGACTGCCGCCTACCCCAGCTCCGAGACCTGAACGCCATCCAGGCCACCAACCTGATGGTGCGCAGCCATCCTCAGCTGGAGGGCGCGCTGGTAGTGGATGCCGTATTAGTCAATACCGCTGATTACTCTCAGCCCTTCCCAAACTTGCTGCTGAATTTCAGTGACCTCAAGAACCGTGAAGTGGCAAGCCGCCGATTTTCTCCAGAAGAGTATCTGCAGGGAGAGCTGGCCGGGCGCAAGCTGATGCCCCAGGACAGCCCTATACATATTGCTATTGAGGTGGTAGATCCAGGCGCCGAAGCAGTGAATTATGAGATGAAGATCACCCGCTGAGAAATAGTCACTCGCCAAGAAAAAGCGGCAATCTGGCACATAAAGCCACATAAATTGCACATTCCGCAGGCTAAACGGATAGTGTTCGATCAAATTGCCCGCTTTTTCGCTTTGCCATTATCGGGCCAGCCGCTATCATAGGCGGCTCTTTTGCCGGGGCTCAAGATGCCCTTCCACAGCCCAATTGGAGCTAGAGTGTCCGCCGCCATAGGCCCCTATATTATCGACAACCCGGTAATTCTGGCGCCCATGGCCGGAGTCACCGACCGCCCTTTCCGCCAGCTTTGCCGAGAGCTCGGCGCTGGCTTGGTGGTATCGGAAATGGTGACCTCAGACACCCGCCTGTGGAACAGTCGCAAGTCACGATTGCGTCTGGACCACGGTGGAGAAGCGGCACCGATATCGGTACAAATCGCTGGTGGTGACCCCGAGATGATGGCGCAAGCCGCTCGGGAAAATGTGCGTCGAGGTGCGCAAATCATCGATATCAATATGGGCTGCCCGGCAAAAAAGGTGTGTAAGAAAGCAGCTGGGTCAGCCCTGTTGCGGGATGAAAAACTGGTAGCGGACATTCTTGAAGCCGTGGTTCAGTCTGTTTCCGTCCCGGTGACCCTGAAGATCCGCACTGGTTGGTGTCCGGAGTCCCGCAATGGCGTCACTATAGCCAAAATGGCCGAGGGTTCCGGGATCGCCGCTCTGGCAGTCCACGGCCGCACTCGCGCCTGTGGCTACCACGGACGGGCTGAATTCGATACCATTGCCGAAATTGTATCCAGGGTGAAGATCCCGGTATTTGCCAATGGCGACATAACCAGTGCAGAGAGAGCCCGAGAGGTGCTCGATTACACTGGCGCATCGGCGGTCATGATTGGCCGTGCAGCACAGGGACGACCATGGATTTTTCGGGAAATAGCCCACTATCTCGCCACTGGCGAGCGGCTACCCGAACCGACATTGGATGAAGTCAGGAATATTTTGCTCGCCCATTTGGGCGAACTACACCGATTCTACGGTGAGGTGATGGGGGTCCGTATCGCTCGCAAACATGTGGGCTGGTACTTGAAGACGCTCGCGGATAGCGAGTCCTTCCGCAAGACCTTTTTCCAAATAGAGAGCGCAGAAGTACAACATGCCAGCGTTCACGAGTGGTTTGAACGCCGAATAACGAGAGGGGCACAAGCGGCATGAATAACGAAGTATTGATTCCGGATACTGGCAATGAAGAAGTATCCTCCAGGGGACAGACTCAACTGGCACAGCCACAGCAGCAGTCCCTGCGCGATGCCGTTGAGCACGCAATGGAGAACTACTTCCGCCACCTGGATGGCCAGATGGTAACCGATGTCTACGACATGGTGCTGTCGGAGATCGAAGCGCCCATGCTCGAAGTGGTGATGAAATACACCCGCCACAACCAGACCCGCGCCGCGCAATTACTGGGTCTCAACCGTGGCACCCTGCGCAAGAAGCTGAAGCGCTACGGCCTGCTGTAAGCTTCCCACCGAACGAAATTTTGAAGGGGGATGAGGTAACTCATCCCCCTTCGCTATTTTCCCGGCAGCATTTTTGTTGCCACAGTGGACAACCGCTAAAACCCTTTAAACATCCTTTTCGAAAACCAGTTGGATCAAGTGCAATGACAGACAAGGTTTCCATCCGCCGCGCTCTAATTAGTGTCTCTGACAAGAGTGGCATTGTAGAGTTCGCTCAACAGCTCTCCGCAATGGGGGTTGAGATTCTTTCCACCGGCGGAACCCACCGCCAGCTCAAGGGAGCGGGTATTCCCGTGGTAGAAGTTTCCGACTACACCGGCTTCCCCGAAATGATGGACGGCCGTGTCAAAACCCTGCACCCGAAAGTACACGGCGGCATTCTGGGACGCCGTGGTACCGATGATGCGATCATGGGCGAGCACGGTATCACCCCGATCGATATGGTGGTGGTTAACCTCTACCCCTTCGCTCAAACCGTTGCCAAGCCCGACTGCTCCCTCGAAGACGCTATCGAGAATATCGATATCGGCGGCCCCACCATGGTTCGCGCTGCCGCCAAGAACCACAAAGATGTCACTATCGTGGTCAATGCCAGCGATTACGACAATATCATCGAAGAAATGAAAGCTAAGGATGGTGCCTTGAGCCACTCCAGCCGCTTTGACCTGGCGGTAAAAGCGTTCGAGCACACGGCGGGCTATGACGGCGCTATCGCCAATTACCTGGGCGCCATTAAAGGCGAAGAAAAGCAGCTGTTCCCGCGCACTTACAACAGCCAATTTATCAAGAAACTGGATCTGCGCTACGGTGAGAACCCGCACCAGAAATCCGCTTTCTATACCGAAGCCAACCCGGCTGAGGCCAGCATTTCCACTGCCACCCAACTGCAGGGAAAAGAGCTGTCCTACAACAATATCGCCGATACCGATGCCGCGCTGGAGTGCGCTAAGTCCTTTGAGCAACCCGCTTGCGTGATCGTTAAACACGCCAACCCCTGTGGTGTGGCGATCGCTGAAGATATTGGCAAGGCCTACGACCTGGCCTTCGCTACCGACAGCGAATCCGCCTTTGGCGGTATCATCGCCTTCAACCGCGAGCTGGATGGCACCACTGCCCGCGCTATCGTCGAGCGACAGTTTGTTGAAGTCATCATCGCACCGTCAGTCTCCGAAGAGGCCAAACAGGCCGTTGCCGAGAAGAAGAACCTGCGCCTGCTGGTATGCGGCCAGTGGAGCAGCGAGCGCACCCCGGCACTGGACTACAAGCGCGTTAATAGCGGCCTGCTGGTTCAGGACCGCGACGACGGCCTGATCACCGCTTCCGACCTGAAAGTAGTCTCCAAGCGCCAGCCCACTGAAGAAGAAATCCGCGATCTGCTGTTTACCTGGAAAGTGGCCAAGTTCGTAAAATCCAATGCCATCGTATACGGCAAAGACGGTCGCACTGTGGGTGTAGGCGCAGGCCAGATGAGCCGCGTAAACTCCGCACGCATCGCCGCAATCAAGGCCGAGCACGCCGGCCTCGCCGTTGCAGGGTCCGTTATGGCTTCCGATGCCTTCTTCCCCTTCCGCGACGGTATCGATAACGCCGCCGCTGTCGGAATCCAGGCGGTCATCCAGCCCGGCGGTTCCATGCGCGATGAAGAAGTGATCGCCGCAGCGGACGAGCACAATATGGCTATGGTATTTACCGGCATGCGCCACTTCCGCCACTAAGCTAGCACCGCCACCGCTACGGCGTGGCGACAGCTTCGGGGGACAGAACTCCGCCCCGCACTGATTCCGAGTTAAACTAGCGCACTTGATAGCTATCCATTGGACCCAAGCGGTCGACTTAGGGGGATTGAAAAGAATGAATGTATTGATCATCGGCTCTGGCGGCCGCGAACATGCACTGGCTTGGAAAGCCGCGCAAAACCCAACTGTGGATACTGTGTTCGTAGCTCCAGGCAACGCCGGTACCGCACGCGAAGAAAAGCTGCAAAATGTGGCTATTGGCGTTGACAACTTCCCCGCCTTAGCCGATTTTGCCGAGGAAAATGGTGTAGAACTCACTATCGTAGGCCCCGAAGCCCCACTGGTTGAAGGCATCGTGGATTTCTTCAACGGTCGCGGTCTCGCCGCCTTTGGCCCCAGTAAGGGCGCTGCCCAGCTGGAGGGCTCCAAAGCCTTCACCAAGGACTTTCTCGAGCGCCACAAAATTCCCACCGCAGCCTATTGCAACTTCACTGAAATAGAACCAGCAATTGAGTATATCCGCGAGCGCGGCGCGCCCATCGTTGTAAAGGCTGATGGCCTCGCCGCAGGCAAAGGTGTAATCGTTGCGGAAACGGAGCAGCAGGCCGAACTGGCTGTGCGTGATATGTTGTCCGGCAATTCTTTTGGCGACGCCGGCTGTCGTGTAGTAATAGAAGAGTTTCTACAGGGCGAGGAAGCCAGCTTTATCGTGATGGTAGACGGGGAAAACATCCTGCCAATGGCCACCAGCCAGGACCACAAACGCGTTGGCGATGGCGATACCGGCCCCAATACCGGCGGCATGGGCGCATACTCACCCGCTCCGGTGGTAACCGACAGCATCAATCAGCGCATTATGCGAGAAGTGATAGAGCCTACAGTGAAAGGGTTAGCTGCGGAAGGCACCCCCTACACCGGTTTTCTCTACGCTGGCCTGATGATAGACCCTGAGGGCGCCCCGCGGGTAATCGAATACAATTGTCGATTTGGCGATCCTGAGACCCAACCTATTATGATGCGTCTCAAGTCGGACTTGGTCGACCTGTGCCTGGCCGCTTTGGACAAGAAACTGGACAGCGTTACCGCCGAGTGGGATTCACGCCCCGCCCTTGGTGTCGTACTCGCAGCTAATGGCTACCCCGGCAGTTACCGCAAAGGCGATGCCATCAGTGGTTTGGAAAAGGCAGACAATGACAACGCCAAAGTTTTCCATGCCGGCACCGCAGAGGACGGCGACCGAGTAGTGACCAATGGTGGGCGTGTACTCTGTGCAACAGCACTGGGCGACAGCGTTGCCGATGCGCAAGCCAACGCCTATGAGGCCGCACGCGCTATCTATTGGGATGGTGTATTTTATCGCAAAGACATCGGTTATCGCGCGGTCGAAAGAGAAGAGGCCACTACTGGCGAAAATCAGTAAAAGCCACTCACGGCGACTGTCCCAGCAGTCGCCGTAACAGCGGAGCAGTAGAATATGAGTGAACGCAACCTGAGCGGGCTCGACCGCCTGCTGATCCAGGCAGATCGTGCCCTACGCACTTTGAGCCCAGGCGAGCCCTGCCACCGGCGTCCTTCCCCGGCGAAAAGCGAAGCTGAAACAGAGCTGAGTGATACTGAGCGCAAACACGCAGCCGGTCTTATGCGCGTCAACCACAGCGGTGAAGTATGTGCCCAAGCCCTGTACCAAGGGCAGGCCCTTACCGCGAAGCTACCTGAGGTGCGCGGTGAGATGGAACGCGCTGCAGATGAGGAAATTGACCACTTGGCCTGGTGTGAGCAGCGACTGAAGGAGCTGGACAGTCGTCCCAGCCTACTTAACCCCCTCTGGTACGGACTATCTTTTGGCTTAGGTGCCGCCGCTGGCAAAGTTAGCGACCGCATTAGTCTTGGGTTTGTCGCCGCGACAGAAGAGCGGGTTTGTAAACACTTGCGAAGTCATTTGCAGCAGCTCCCACTCCAGGACAATAAGAGTCGCGCGGTTGTGGAACAAATGCTGATTGATGAGGAAGAGCACGCCCATGCGGCCTTGGCGGCAGGAGGCAAACGCTTCCCGGCTCCGGTTAAAGGTGCAATGTCACTGGTAGCGAAAGTAATGACTTCAGCCTGTTACAAACTCTAATGGAAATTCACTGGGTGGTGGCTGTAGCCCAGTGAATTAATCGGCTGGGTATTGGGCGGCAGCAATCACCAGTCTGCCATGCCCAGACCGATTAAAAACACATCCCTATGCCTCTTCAACACGATAGCTGTGTACTATTTCCACGCCTGCATTTCGCAGCATAATAGAAGCTGAGCAGTATTTATCTGCAGACAGCTCCACCGCCCGCGCTACATGAGATTCTTTTAACCCACGGCCACGCACTACAAATTCCATTTCGATACGCTCAAATGGCGACGGTGTCGTATCAGGGCGCACTCCATTCAGTTCACAATGACAGGAAATAATGTCCTGGCGTGCTTTTTGTAAAATGGAAACCACATCGTAAGCAGCGCAACCACCGACACCGAGCAGAATCATTTCCATGGGGCGAACGCCATTGTTTGTACGCCCACCTTCCATGACCACCGAATTACCGCTGCCAGCCTCACCGACAAAGGTTAAATCGTTAACCCAGGTTACCTTGCCCTGCATCATCATACTCCCGCAAAAAATCAAGTCGCGAAGCTTAGCATACCGTACAAGTTTATCCCGACGACTTACTATTTCCGGTATAGTGTCAGCCACGCCTCCGCGCGAAATGTCCTTCAGTGTAATTTCAGCGCTCGCCGGTGAACGTCCGAGCGGCTCTGAAGTCCAATCTCACCGACGCCAGAGTGTCACAGGTCACAATGCGGAACTTTGCTGTGACCAACCTCTGTTGGGGATTCTTTTTTCGCGCGATAATTCAGTAGTGCTCAGCTGCTATAGCCGGGATAGAGCACGAGACAAAAAATGAGGAATAAATCCGTGACGGTTGCTATCGAAGACCCCATGACTATCGGCAATATTGAAGACTTTCTGGCCCACTGCCACCGGCGTCGCTACCCGGCCAAGAGCACGATTATCTATGCTGGCGACCGCTGTGAGTCCCTCTATTTCATTATGCGCGGCTCTGTCACTGTCTTGATTGAGGACGACGAGGGCCGCGAAATGATCGTCGCCTACCTAAATGATGGGGACTTTTTTGGTGAAATGGGCTTGTTTGACCAGGACACCCGCAGTGCCTGGGTGCGTACCAAAACCGAATGTGAAGTAGCAGAAATCTCCTATACCAAGTTTCAGGAACTGACTCGTCAACACCCTGAATTCCTTTTCGCGCTGGCAACACAAATGGCCGGGCGCCTGCGCAACACCACACGCAAAGTGGGCGATCTGGCCTTCCTTGACGTCACCGGACGTGTAGCGCGCACCCTGCTGGATCTGTGCAACGAACCGGATGCGATGACCCACCCCGAAGGCATGCAGATTAAAATTACTCGCCAGGAAATTGGCCGGATCGTTGGCTGCTCCCGTGAAATGGTCGGGCGAGTCCTGAAAACACTGGAAGAGCAAGGCCTGGTATCCGTTAAAGGCAAAACCATGGTGGTTTACGGCACCCGCTAATCCGACTTCGCATACCAAATAAAAGGGCGATCCACTGATCGCCCTTTTATTCCCGCTATATAAAACTATTACAGCTCAATTAAACATCTCCATCAATTTGCGCCCTGGCTCCTTCTCACGCATAAACGCCTCTCCCACCAGGAATGTATTGACGCTGTGTCCGCGCATGGCCGCAACATCATCGGTGGTGTGAATTCCACTTTCAGTCACCACTATGCGATCCTGTGGAATCAGGTCAAGCAACTTAAATGTGTTTTCCAGGTGTACCTCAAAGGTGTGCAAATTCCGATTGTTGATACCAATTAATCGATTGGGGAGAACCAATGCACGCTCCAATTCCTTGCGATTATGCACTTCTACCAACACATCCAGATCAAGCTCCAGTGCCAGGCTATTCAGATCCCACATCTGCTGGTCATCCAGACAAGCAGCAATAAGCAAGATACAGTCGGCACCAATCGCTCTGGATTCGTACACTTGATAGGGATCCACCGTAAAATCCTTGCGCAATACTGGCAGACGCACCGCTTTACGCGCCTGCTGTAAATAGCTATCAGAGCCCTGGAAGAAATCGATATCGGTAAGCACTGACAGACATGCAGCCCCACCCTTTTCATAACTGGTGGCAATTTCTGCTGGCAAAAAGTCTTCCCGAATCACACCTTTACTGGGCGAGGCCTTTTTGAGTTCCGCAATAACGGCAGCCTCGCCATCAGAAAGTTTGCGCTCCAGGGCATCGACAAATCCCCGGGTAGAAGGTTGGTCCCACGCACGACGTCGCACTTCTTCCAGTCCGCACTGGGATTTTCGTTCAGCCACTTCCTGCCACTTACGTTCAACAATGGTTTTTAAAATTGTGGGTGTACTCACGAATTCACTTCCTCAGGACGAAAGGCACTGGTAAAAGCGGCTAGGTCATTTATTTTTTCCGCGGCCAAGCCGCTAGCAATGGCATCCTGCGCCATGGCAACCCCCTGCTCTGCGCTAGTGGCCACACCGCTGACATAAATGGCAAGACCGGCATTGAGGACGATAATATCTGCAGCTTTCTGTCCAGCCTCGGTCTCGCACTTGCCTAAAGCATCGCGAATTAGCGTTAGTGACTCCTCCGAACCGGAAACAATCAGGCCGCTCAGATCGCGGCGTTCAATACCAAAGTCTTCCGGACGCAGAGTAAACTCGCTGATGGTGCCGTCTTTGAGTTCCACCGCATAGGTATCTGCAGCAATGCTGGCCTCATCCAGACCATCATCGCTGTGCATTACCAATACATGCTCAGAACCCAGGCGCTGTAAAACCTCTACCAACAAGCGACAATAGCGTTTTTCATAAACACCGATCACCTTGCGCTTAACCCCGGCTGGGTTTGTCATAGGTCCGAGCAAATTGAAAATAGTGCGCAGGCCCAAAGCTTTGCGCGCAGGCCCAACATGGCGCACTGCGCTGTGGAAACTGGGGGCAAACATAAAACCAATCCCAATAGTTTCCACGCAGCGAGCCATCTGCTCGGGACTCAACTCCAGATAGACGCCAGCACGCTCCAACAGGTCTGCAGAACCACTGCTGGAGGACACCGAGCGGTTGCCATGTTTGGCCACCTTGGCTCCCGCGGCAGCAGCGACAAAACTGCTGGCACTGGAAACATTAAAAAGGTTGGCACCATCGCCGCCGGTACCGACGATATCCACAGTATTGTCCAGGTTCAGCCTTACTTTGGTCGCCAACTCGCGCATGGTTTCCACCGCGCCGACAATCTCATCGACCGTTTCACCGCGAATACGCAAAGCTATCAGTAACGCACCTATTTGCGCTTCCTGGGCCTCGCCGCGCATTATCTGACCTACCGTTTCGCGCATTTCCACACGGGTGAGGTGCTCTCCATCCACCAGCTTGGCGATGGCTTGTTGGATATTCATTGTGTCCCCTTTGCCCTGCTCGCTAACTTATTCAATCGGGGCCAACGCCCCGCGACACTTGCCCTTAGATATCAGGACTCAAGAAAATTCCTCAACATATCGTGGCCATGCATGGTGAGAATTGACTCAGGGTGAAATTGCACACCCTCTATCGCCAACTCGCGGTGGCGAAGCCCCATAATCTCATCAATCTCTCCGGCTTCTGTCTCGGTCCAGGCCGTAACCTCAAGGCATTCAGGAAGACTGCTTTTTTCCACAACCAGGGAGTGATAGCGCGTCGCCTCGAAGGGGTTGGACAGACCGTGAAACACCCCCAGATTGTTGTGCACTATAGGTGAAGTTTTTCCATGCATAACCTGGCCCGCACGCACCACCCTGCCACCGAAAACCTGGCCGATACTCTGGTGACCGAGGCAAATTCCTAAAATCGGAATACGCCCCGCAAAGCGGCGAATCGTCTCCAGGGATATTCCCGCCTCATTGGGTGTACAAGGCCCAGGTGAAATCACAATTTTCTCCGGAGCCAACTGCTCAATTTCACCGGGAGTGATTTCATCGTTGCGCTTGACCAAAACCTCTGCACCGAGCTCCTCCAAATACTGCACCACATTCCAGGTAAAGGAGTCGTAGTTATCGATCATTAAAATCATTGCCCGGCCCCCACAGCCTCAGGTGAATCGGAATTCGCTTCTATGCGTTTTTGCAGGCGCGCCAAAGCCGCCTGGGTTGAGCGCAGCTCACGCAGGATCTCAGTTTGGCTGGGCGGCAGGCACAGCTCATCCATACGCCTCAACTTGGCCTCCTCCAAGTTGTTAAGTACCACCCCAATAAACAGGTTGATCATGACAAAGGCGCCCATTACCACAAAACTAATAAAGTAGACCCAGGCCCAAGGCATCGCATCCATGGCCGTGTACATAATATCGGTCCAATCTTCGAACGTGACGATGCGGAACAGGCTCAATAGCGCTATCGGCAGGCTGCGCCAATGGGTAGGGTCCACATCGTGGAATAGGAAATAGCCGGCCACCCCATAGATATAAAAAATAATCCCCATCAACAATGCTATGTGGAACATGCTCGGCAGGCTACGCAGTAGGGTATCCACCAGAGTGCGCAACTCAGGGAAAGCAGAAACCAAGCGCAGCACCCTGAGTACTCGCACAAGACGCGCCAGGGTTGCCAGCGGCCCGGCCGCGGGTATCAGGCTAAGGGCGATGATAGTGAAATCAAAGCAGTTCCAGCCACTGGCAAAATAGCGCCATGGGCGCCCACCTTGGGCGGCAATTTTCACCATAGCTTCGAGTATGAAGGCGCCCAATACCATTTGGTTAATAGCTCCCAATAAGGTACCAAAGCGCTCTACCATCCAATTTGAGGTTTCCAGCCCCACAGCAATACCATTAAGCAGGATCATGCCGATTATCACCTGGTTAAACAGGGGCGCCTCGACTATACGCTGGCAACGTGCGGCCAGAGTTAATTTGTGGGGAATACTAGCTTCGCTCATTTTGCTCGGTCTTTACTTCTTTACTACGACTGGCCAAGGCCATACCCGCTGCACGAAAAAGTGCGCGGGCTTTGTTCATGGTTTCATCCCATTCGGACTGGGGGTCAGAATCTGCTACCAGACCTGCACCGGCCTGGATAAATAATTGACCATCTTTGATCACAGCCGTGCGAATCGCGATGGCGGTATCCATATTGCCATTCCATGCCAAATAACCCACTGCACCACCATAGATACCACGCTTCTCCGGCTCCAGTTCATCAATAATTTCCATAGCACGGATCTTCGGCGCGCCGGACAGGGTACCCGCCGGCAGAGCAGCACGTAACGCATCCATCCCAGTGAACCCTTCGCGAATATGGCCAGTCACATTGGAGGTGATGTGCATCACATGGGAGTAGCGCTCTACAACCATCTGCTCAGTTACTCGCACACTACCAGTAGCAGCCACACGCCCAACATCGTTGCGCCCCAAGTCAATCAACATCAGGTGCTCAGCCCGCTCCTTGGGGTCGGCTAGCAACTCTCTCTCCAGCGCCCGGTCTTCCTCCTCAGAGTCGCCGCGACGACGAGTGCCTGCTAGGGGACGCACGGTCATTTCACCCTCCTCCAGACGCACCAGAATCTCTGGGCTTGACCCCACCACTTGGTGGTCCCCCAGGTCGAGGAAATACATATACGGCGAGGGGTTCAAACTACGCAGGGCGCGATAGAAGTTCAGCGGTGGTGCATCGAAGGGGGCGGATAGGCGCTGCGATGGCACCACCTGCATAACATCCCCAGCCAGAACATATTCCTTGACCCGATCCACGGCCCGCTTGAAGTTATTCTCACCGAAATGAGAGTGGAATGCGCTCTCCTCAATACCTTTGCCATCCAGGTCCAGGGGCACCGTATCAGGCAATGGCTGTGCCAGGCGACCCACCAACTCATCCAGGCGTTGTTGGGCATACTTATAGGCATCGGCATGCTGGGGGTCCGCATGCACGATAAAAATGACCGCACCGGCAAGGTTATCAAAGACAACCAATTCATCGCTGACCATCAACAGGATATCCGGATTGCCTAGAGTGTCCTGGGGCATACTGCGAGCCAGGCGGGGCTCTATATAGCGCACGCAATCGTAGCCGAAATAGCCAACAAGGCCGCCATTAAAACGCGGCAGATTGGGCAGCTCTGGCACCCGATAGCGCTGCTGAAACTCTTCCACAAACGCGAGCGGGTCCTGTGAAGTGTGGCTCTCCACTACTTCGCCATCCCGCTCAACGGTGACTTCATTTCCCCGGACCCTCAGCAGCGTCCGTGCCGGCAAGCCGATAATAGAGTATCGCCCCCACTTCTCTCCCCCTTGTACAGATTCGAGCAAGTAGCTGTAGCGCCCCGCAGCAAGTTTCAGGTAGGTGGACAGGGGGGTTTCAATATCGGCCAGTACTCGGCGTACCACCGGTATACGGTTATAGCCCACCGACACTAGTTGGGCGTATTCGCTTGGGGTCATAAAGACTCCGGTCTGTTTTGCGTTTTTCAGGTTGACGCTCGAATATAGATAGCGCCCACGGGAAAGGCGGCCGAAATGGTAGCAACTACCGACTTGGCCTCAGTGGATCAGCGGCGCCATCGCCAGCTGCTTGTTGTGGGGACAGTGTGGTTCACGGAAATTCCCTCAGTGCAGGCGCACAAGTTTACAAATCCCATATGCGGCGGGCAAGGGCTTGCCCGCCAGATTTTTTCAGGACAAGCTCTTGCGCATAGCGTCGATTACCTCAGCGTAGTCCGGTGTGTTAAAGATCGCGGAGCCAGCTACGAAAGTATCGGCACCCGCAGCAGCAATTTCGGCAATATTGTCCCTATTGACCCCACCATCAATCTCCAGGCGGATATCGTAGCCGGAAGCATCAATCAACTGGCGTGTCTCGCCCAGTTTTGTCAGGGTGCTCGGAATAAATTTCTGGCCGCCAAAACCCGGGTTGACCGACATTAATAGAATCATATCCAGCTTATCCATCACATACTTGGCGGTGTCCAGGCTGCTGGCCGGGTTAAATACCAACCCGGCTTTGCAGCCCAGGCTGCGGATCAATTGCAGGGAGCGGTCCGGGTGGCGGGAGGCCTCTGGATGGAAAGTGATATAAGTAGCGCCAGCATCAGCGAACATACGGATCATATCGTCCACAGGTTCCACCATCAGATGTACATCAATTGGCGCCTCGACGCCATGTTTGCGCAGTGCCTGACACACCATAGGGCCAATGGTGAGGTTGGGCACATAGTGGTTATCCATCACATCGAAGTGCACCCAATCGGCCCCAGCCGCCAAGACATTATCCACCTCCTCTCCCAAGCGAGCGAAATCGGCCGAGAGAATGGATGGAGCAATTTTGTAATCAGACATCTCAATATCCTTAAAAACTCAGTTTTCCGCAGTCAGGCGGCGATGCAATCGGTCCAGGCGCTCGGGGGTACCCACGTCGCACCAGTCCCCCCGGTATAACTCCGCCTGCAATTTATCTTCATTAAAGGTAAATAACTCACCAAGCCCAAAGCACTCACGCATCTTCGGGTATTGGGTGAGTACCTCTGGGCGCAACCAACTGATGCCAGCAAAGGTGTATCGGGGCTTGGCTGTGCCGGACAGCAGGCCATCCTCGATACCAAAATCTCCCTCTGGGTTATGTGGCGGATTGGGCACCATCAGCAGCCGCCCAGGGCACCCCTCGGGCAGTGGGCGGGCCACCCAGTTGGAGAGGTCGAAATCACACCAGACATCTCCATTTACCACCAGGAAAGGCGCCTCTCCCAGGAGTGGCATCGCATTGAGGATGCCGCCGGCGGTTTCGAGTGGCCTCTCTTCATGCTCTACCGAATATTGAATATCTAGCCCCCAACGCTCCCCGCTACCCAGGTAATCGCGGATCATATGGCCGAGGTAACCCAGATTAATCACCACCCGGCGCACGCCGATACCCCTGAGCCGCTCCAATGCGTGCTCAATCAGGGGTTTCCCTGCCACTGAAAGCAGGGGCTTGGGGGTTTGATCAGTGAGAGGGCGCATGCGGCGCCCAAAGCCTGCGGCCAGCACCATAGCAGTTGCCGGCTGGGTCTCAGTAAGATGGGTCATCAAATTAATCTATACAATTTTCTTGTGACTTGCCTGAACTAGTCTCCGGCGCAACGATAATCGCTGTACCAGGATTGCTGTTCGATAAGCGGTATTAACTGACTGTCAAACCACTCGCCAAAGGGCCTCAATTCGGGGTAGCGCTCTGCGGTTTCCAATACATAGCGAATCACCAGGGGCAAATTTCCAAGGTAACCTTGCTTGCGATCCCGCAGCGACAGGCGTGGAAAAAGGCCAAGTACTTTAATATGACGTTGCAGCCCCATCCAGTCGAACCAACGTAAGAACATTTCAGGAGCTACGGGTTCCAACACTCCAGCAGCTTCCGCAGTAGCCGCATAGGCCAGGGCCCAACGCTCCACCCGCTCGCGCGGCCAGCGTATATAGCAATCGCGTAAAAGCGAAACCAAATCGTAAGTGGCGGGGCCCCATACCGCATCCTGGAAATCCACAATTCCCGGTCGCTCACCCCCGCGGATCATCAGGTTGCGACTGTGATAATCCCGGTGCACAAGAGTGTGCGGTTGGCTAGCTGCACTCTCCAGCAACAGCTGAAAAGTATCCTCCAGCATTCGGGCTTCCGCGTTGCTGACTTGATAACCAAGTAATTTTCCCACCAGCCACTCCGGCATGATGTTCATCTCAGTCAGCAATAATTCTGAACTGTACTCAGGAAAAATATCCTTATCCCGAGGGATCTGCTGCAGACACAGCAGTTCACTCATTACCTCCGCGTAGAGGCCTTCAACACTGTCCCTGCTAAGCACACCGAATAATTGGGTATCGCCGAGATCCTCCAACAAGAGATAGCCATTGGCGGTATCCGCCGCCACTATCATCGGAGTATGAATACCATTGCGACGTAGATAGTCAGCCACCGCTACAAAACGGGCGGGATTAGTGACTCGGGGCGGTGAATCAACGGCGATTAAGGTGGGCTTGGTATTCGTGCGGAAATAGCGCCTAAAGCCCGCATCACTGGCAAGGTTGGATAACTCCGCGGAACTCTCCATTTCCAGGGCCCGTCCTACCCAGCGGCCAAGCTCTTCACGTCGCAGGTCATCAGTCACAGCACACCCTTCATTTATTACTTCAATCTGTGGCTTATTATTTGCCCGGCATTTTCCGGGTATCGGAAGGCATTGTAACCCTACCCTGGATGCCGTCCACCGGCGACAATACAATTTCCCCTATATCTGTACCAGTGGTGTGGCTATTAACCACTTCTACATTCAAGTAGAATCGGGCGAAGATTTTTGCGCGCCCCGGCTGGATAGCTGTCGCACGCATCTACCGATAAAGAAATACTAAAGAATAGCCGGAACCTATCGATTGATGCTTGAAGTCTCCCGGTGGCGTCGCCTTGCGCTGGCGATAGCTGATCACTCCCGAGCCCGTACCCTCGCCATCGGTCTTATCGCCGCGCAGCCCCTGTGGGCAAACGCTGATCAAGGCGAGAACAGTGAAGATCCAAACTACAACCCCTATCTTTACTTGGACTGGCTGCCCCGCTCTGAACTGACGCCCGCAGAAAGAGCCAGGGTACCCGCCATCTGCTCAGGCGCATTTGTCGCCCCTCCGAGGAATTATCCGGGAGCAAACCTTTCTCCTGAAGATGCCCCCTTGCGGGCCACGGCGGAACAATCCAGGTTGCTCGAGGATGGTACCGCAGAGTTAATCGGCAACGTACATATTACCCAGGGCTATCGCCAACTGTTTGCGGACCAGGTAGATATCAATCAGCAGACGAGTACTGCCTACCTGCGTGGAGCAATTGAATTGCGCGAACCGGGTCTGCTGATCCGGGGAGCATCTGCTGAAGTGCATACTGACAGCGAGGCGGCCTCCATTGAGGATGCCACTTACGTCATACACGATGAATTTATTCACGGGGATGCCGCCTATGTAGCACGTCAAACCAGTGGGGAACTTACCCTCGCAGACGGTACCTACACCCGTTGTGAGCCGGGGCGGGAGTTTTGGCGACTAACCGGCGACGAGATCAATATTGATGAGGTTGAAAGTCAAGGCGTCGCCCGAAATGTACGCCTGGAAATCCTGAATGTTCCAGTTTTCTACGCCCCCTACTTCCGCTTTCCGGTCGGCGATGCCCGCATGTCGGGATTCCTATTTCCCTCACTGAGTAACAGCGATAAAAACGGTTGGGACCTGGCCATTCCCTACTACTGGAATATAGCGCCGCAGATGGATGCGACCATAACCCCGCGTTATATCCAATACCGGGGCAAAGGCCTGGAAGTGGAATTTCGCCACTTGAGCCCTGTCTTTAATACCAGACTCCGCGTAGCTGATCTGCCAAATGACAAAGGCGGCAACGATGATCTATCCCGCAAGCTTATCGACCGGGGCTTCCCCGAGGATCTGGTGCTCCCCTACAAAGGTGAAGACCGCTGGCTGGTGAACCTTGACCAGGAAGGCGGTTACAGTGGCAGTGTTTGGCGCACCGATATTAACTATACGAAGGTCAGTGACCCCGACTATTTTCGGGATCTGAGCACAGCCAACCTGGGTATAAACGCAGAAACTGCTGTAAGCCAAGCAGCACAAGGCAGCCTGAGCACAGAAAACTGGAAAGTCACTTTACGCGCTCAGGACTATCAGGTCCTGCAAAACGACGCCTTTGATCAGTTCGCCCAGCTTCCCCGATTGGATGTGGATGGCAACTACCGCTGGGGGGACTGGCTACTCTCTATGCAGAACGAAGCCGTAGCCTGGAGGCATCAGGATACTCAGACAGTCACCCGTATCGGGGACACTGATGATCCAGAAACTGTGACCCCAATCACCAGAGATTTTATCACTGCGGATAGGTTGCGCCTCGACTACGAACTCGCCTGGGATAAAGAGTGGCTATGGGGCTATTTCAAACCCGGTATCGCCGGTCGTTATCTGGGCTACCAGGTGAGTGATCTGTTCCTGCCCGAAGATGCCAACGACACACCCGATGCAGCCGCCGCCCAGTTCACCCTGGATACGGGCCTGTATTTTGAGCGGGATAGTTTTATTTTCAACAGGGACTTTATTCACACCCTGGAACCCCGGCTGTTTACACTGATCAGTAGTAATGCCAACCAGGATGACTTTTTTGATATCAGTAGGAAAGAAGTTAATTACCCCTACGACCCTGCTAATATACTTGTTATTGATCCCCGTAGTAATAATCTGCTTTACGATACCTCGCTATTTACCTTCAGCTACGATCAACTGTTCCGCGACAGCCGTTTTGCGGGTAGTGACCGTATAGACGACGCAAGTCGAATTGCTCTGGGGCTCACCACCCGCTTTATTGACCCGATCAGCGGACGCGACCTGTTTTCCGCCAGTATTGGCCAAGCCTACTATGCTAGCAATACGCAAATTGGTAGAGATGAATTAATCGAGGATAATCCTCGCTCTGAGCTCGCTGCCCGACTGGAGAGTCGCCCGATACAGTCCCTGCGTATCGGCAGTGAATTTGTTTACGATGATAGAGAGCGCAATGTCAACCGGGGCAATTTCAGCCTGCGATACTTTGACGATGATGCCCGCATCTTCAACCTTAGCTACTACTATGAGCGGGATGAACGTGTGCGATTCATTGACATAGCAGACGACTCATCGACACGGCAACTCAACAGCTCCGCGGCCCTGCCTATCAGCACCCATACCTCTATAATGGCTAGCGCCGCCTACGATTTCACCCTGAATCGGGAACTGCAATACTTAGCTGGCATCGAATACGATGATTGCTGCTATCGTGCGCGCCTAGTATGGAGCCGCACCTTGGACAATGACTTGGCCGGGGTCGTAGCCGCTGAGGACTTGGAGTACGAGGAAGGTATCTTCCTAGAGGTGCAACTAAAAGGTCTGGCTGGGTTCGGATCAACTGTAACCCAGATGCTGACCAAGGGCATTGCAAACTTTGATCAGAGAGAAAAGCTGAAACCGTGATGAGAATAATGCAGAAATTTGCACCGAAATTAGGCCTGTCATCCGTTCTGGCTGCCTGTGCCCTGATCGCTGGCACTGTCACAGCACAAGTACAGACCCTGGACCGGGTCGTCGCTGTTGTCGATGAGGATGTGGTGATGGCCAGTGAGCTGGCCCAGCGCATGAACACCATTGCCAGCCAGATCCAGGCCCAACAAGTTCAGGCCCCGCCCATAGATATATTGCGCCGACAGGTCCTGGAGCAACTGATCATTGAGCGCTTACAATTGCAGATGGCTTCCCGCGCTGGTGTTACGATTTCTGAGTCAGAGCTCGATCAGGCTATCGCACGGGTACAGCAAAATGCCAGTGTCAGCCCCGAGGAGTTTCGTCAGCGCCTCCTCGCTGATGGTATGACCATGAAGAGCTTTCGCCAGCAGATCCGCCAAGAGCTGATGATTCGCCGTGTGGAACAGGGCAGCGTGAACCGTCGAATTCAGATTACCGACCAGGACATCGATAACTTCCTGCGTTCCAAGGAGGGGGAGTTCTGGAAGTCCCCACAATATGAATTGGGTCATATCCTGATCCCTATCAGTTCCAGCGCGCCTGCCAGCGAGGTTACCCAAGCTCGTGAAAAAGCTGAGGAGCTGGCCCGGCAGGCGCAAAATGGTGCCGACTTCCGCCGCTTGGCCATTGCCAATTCCGCAGGGCAAAATGCCCTCGCTGGTGGCGACCTGGGCTGGCGCAAAACGGTAGAACTACCCACCCTGTTTGCCGATGCTCTCAGCGGCATGAAGGTAGGGGACGTCACTGAGCCATTCCGCAGTGATGCCGGCTTCCACCTGCTCAAGATTCACGCCCAAAAAGGTGCCAGCGAGCAGTTGGTAGAGCAGACCAAGGTTCGCCATATTCTGCTCAAGCCCTCTGCCATCCTCACTGATGACGAGGCTTATAATAAGTTGATCAGCATGCGCGAAGAAGCGATGGCCAGCGAGAATTTCGCCGAGCTGGCTCGGGAAAATTCCGAGGATATCGGCTCCATGCTTTCCGGAGGTGATCTTGGCTGGTCCATGCCTGGACAGTTTGTGCCGGAATTTACCCAGGCTATGGACACCACTAATATTGGGGAAATCAGCCTGCCATTCCGCAGTCAGTTTGGCTGGCACATACTGATGGTAGAAGGTCGTCGTAAGCAGGATATGACAGACCAATACATCCGTAACCAGGCTGCGAACTTACTGCGCAACCGCCGCTATGAGGAAGAATTGCAAAATTGGCGCAGGGAGATACGCGATCAAGCTTTTGTAGAAATCAAGCTTCAGGACGAAAATCAGGGCTCAACTGAAGAAGAGCAGCAATAGCAGGCTCTCTACTGGAACCTTAAAACCGGGCCATTGAGCCCGGTTTTTTATTGAATAGGAAATAGGCATCTCAATGATCCCCAGAATCGCCTTAACCCCTGGCGAACCCGCAGGTATAGGCCCTGAATTAGCAGTTAAAGTAGCCCAGCAAGGCAGTGCGGCTCAAGTGGTTTCCATCGTCGATCCCACCTTGCTATACCAAACCGCCGCCAACGTAAAACTGCCCTTGCAATTACTGCCTTTTTCTCAGGATGCGCCCCCATCAAGTACCCCACCGGGGAGCCTCTATATCAAAGAAGCCCCAATGGCTGCTGAGGCCCAGCCTGGCGTATTGAATCCAGCCAATTCCCCCTATGTGCTGAAAACCCTGGAAATGGCTGCACAAGGATGCCTCGAAGGATCCTTTGATGCTTTGGTGACCGGTCCCGTGCACAAGGGCGTCATCAACGACGCGGGTATACCGTTTAGTGGGCATACCGAGTTCTTTGCCGATCAGGCTGGTGTAGAACGTGTCGTCATGATGCTTACAGCCGAAGAGCTCCGGGTGGCCCTAGTTACTACACACCTCCCATTAAAGGAAGTCAGCAGCGCCATCACCGAAAACCGCCTAATACAAATAATTCACATCCTGCACCACAGCTTGACTAAGCAGTTTCGTATCAGCGCACCTCGTATCGGCGTATGCGGCTTGAACCCTCATGCCGGCGAAGGCGGACACCTGGGGCGGGAGGAAATTGAGATTATCGCGCCCACTCTGGAGAAGTTACGAGCACAGGGCATTCAGTGTATCGGCCCCCTGCCGGCCGATACACTTTTCACCCCACCGCAGCTAGCTCGATGTGATGCCATATTGGCGATGTATCACGATCAGGGGCTACCGGTGTTAAAATTCAAAGGTTTCGGCAAGGCGGTAAATATTACCCTGGGGCTGCCGTTTATCCGTACTTCAGTCGATCACGGCACTGCCCTGGATCTGGCCGGGAGCGGCCAGGCCGACAGCGGCAGCTTAGAGGCAGCCCTGAGCCAAGCCATCGAATTAGCAAAACGGCAAGGCGCCTAGCAATATTTGCCCCAATGACTTCCCATATTCCACACTTAGCAACCCCGTAAAATACAGACTATTTAATGGACAATTTTTTCCAACACAAGGCCCGTAAGCGATTCGGCCAAAACTTTTTGGTTGATGAAAATATAATCGAGCGCATAGTACGCGCCGTTGCACCTAAGGAATCGGACAAGCTGGTAGAGATCGGTCCCGGCCAAGGTGCTATTACCGAACTACTTCTTCGGCGATGCCCTTCACTCACTGCTGTGGAATTAGACCGTGACCTGATCCCCTTACTGCAATTCAAATTCAGGGACTACCCACAGTTTAACATTATTGAGCGGGACGCCCTTAAGTTTGACTTTGGAGAGTTTGCTGCAGGGTCCCCTCTGCGTATTGTCGGTAACCTCCCTTACAATATTTCCACGCCCCTTTTATTTCACTTGCTCAGCTTTGAGGGAAAAGTGCAGGACATGCACTTTATGCTGCAAAAAGAAGTGGTCGACCGCCTCAGTGCCAGACCGGGAACCAAATCCTTTGGCCGCCTGAGTGTCATGGTGCAATACTATTGTCGTGTACAGGGCCTGTTTCCCGTTCCGCCCCAGTCATTCCAGCCAGCTCCTAAAGTGGAATCTGCAATCGTGCGTCTGATTCCCCACCATAAACTTCCATTCGTCGCAGAGAATGAGAAATTACTGGAGCGAATCGTCAATGTCGCCTTTCAGCAGCGGCGCAAGACATTACGCAATGCTTTGAAGCCTCTGTTTCCAGAATTGGACGCAAGTGTGTTGCCAGTAGACACCAGTCGCCGCCCGGAAACCCTCAGTGTCGAAGAGTTTGTACTGCTAGCAAATCACTGCAATACACTGACATATTAATAAAAGTAGCAAGCTGATTTTTGGGGGAAGACATTGGCCACTTATGCAATTGGCGATATCCAGGGCTGTCTTGAGCCACTGCAACGCCTACTCAAGAAAATCCACTTTCGTTTTGACCGAGATAAATTGTGGCTTGCTGGAGATTTAGTACATCGTGGTGATGATAGCTTGGGCACTCTGCGCTTTCTATATGAGCACCGTCACCAAGTTACCGCTGTATTGGGTAATCATGATCTTCACCTCCTGGCTCTGGCACATGGGGCCAAACATCTCTCCGACAAAGAGCATGACCTAGCTAAGGTGCTAAAAGCCAAGGATTCTGATCAATTACTGGCTTGGCTCCAAAGTTTGCCCCTTCTTGTGCATAAAAAGGGATACATCATGGTCCACGCCGGTATCCCTCCTATCTGGAGTATTACTAAGGCGCAAGAGCTTGCCCGCGAAGTTGAACATGCCCTCGCTGAAGAAGCTATGGCAAAGGCTTACTTCTATGGAATGTATGGCAACGAACCCCACTGTTGGAATGAGCACCTTTTCGGCATTGAGCGGTTGCGCTCAATTACCAACTACTTTACGCGCATGCGTTTCTGCAAAGAAGATGGCACTCTGGACCTTGTTACCAAGCGGGGGCCACAGGCCGCACATGCTGATTACAAGCCCTGGTTTAGCTTCCCTAATAGAAAAACTAGGAATGACAAGATCATTTTTGGCCACTGGGCTGCCCTGGAAGGTCGCGCAGATACAAAAAATATCTTTGCATTGGATACAGGCTGTGTCTGGGGTGGTTACCTAACGGCAATGCGCCTTAGCGACGAAGAGTTCTTTTGTACAGACTGTAATCTCTAAGGCATGGATAACAAAGGTACACAAAAAATAACTCCTGCTTTGGAAATGTGATCCCGTCAGCTATTAGTTCTATTTTGTAAGGGAGGGTTAATCAGTACTGTACCCTTTCGGGTTCTGAGACTGCCAACGCCAAGCATCTTCAACCATTCTTTCTAAATCGTACTCAGCTTTCCAACCCAGCTCTTTCTCGGCTAATTCCGGGTTCGCATAATATTCTGCAATATCCCCAGGCCTGCGCGGAAGCACCTTAAAAGGTACCTCCCTGCCACTCACTTTCTCAAACGCACGCACAACTTCAAATACAGAACTCCCTCGGCCAGTTCCAAGGTTGTAGGTATAACACCCTTCCTGAGTTGTCTGTTTTTCGATCAGACCCAGTGCCGCCAAATGCCCCAGAGCCAAATCAACCACGTGGATATAATCTCTGACGCCGGTACCATCGACTGTATCGTAGTCATCACCAAAGACCTGTAGATATGGACGTCGGCCTACTGCAACCTGAGAGACAAAGGGCAATAGGTTATTGGGTATTCCCTGAGGATCCTCCCCAATTTTCCCGCTTTCATGGGCACCAATGGGATTGAAATAACGCAAAAGACTCACCCGCCACAGACTCTGAGGAGCAGCGCAGATATCTCGAAGAATACTCTCAACGATCAACTTACTAGCCCCATAAGGATTGGTAGCGCCAGTAGGAAAGCTCTCTTTGATTGGTACAGTTTCAGGTTCTCCGTAAACAGTGGCTGATGAGCTGAAGATCATTCGATATACACCAAATTCCTCCATAACTTCTATGACGGCCAATGTTCCCGCAACATTGTTCTGATAATAACGCAACGGCTGCTCAACAGACTCACCCACAGCCTTGAACCCTGCAAAATGAATGACTGACTCAATGTTGTGCTCAGAAAAGACTTTGCGAAGTTCCTGCTGGTCGCCAATATCACAATTATAAAATGGCACCTGTTGGCCGGAGATAGTTTCGACACGAAACAGGGCTTCCCGATTACTATTTGATAGGTTATCCACAACGATTGGCTGATAGCCCGCTCCAATTAACTCCACACAAGTATGACTACCAATATAACCGGCACCGCCAGTCACAAGAATCGCCATGATGATTCCCTTGATATTTAAACACTTTTAAACAAGTGTAAGTAAAGTTCAAAACTGCCGTTATATTCAACCTATCTGGATGACATTCCCGTACCGCACTGGGTCTGAAAGCTATGCTGGAAAAGCTGGGGACATTTCTACTTGCCCTCAGGAAGAACAAGGAAAGTAACGGCAATAGTGTATAGCACTGTATGCCGAGCTTATCTCAAACAATGCAAGCACTGTGTCACAGCCTCTACCGACCGCTAAATTTGCGCAGGTGACACAGTCTCAGAAACAACCAGTGCACTGATCCAAACGATAAGCAGGACACTGAGCTCTGCCCACTAGGCTACAGGGAGGTAAATATCATGACAATTTTCAATCACTACTTGGAGCGGTATGAGTCAATCCAGGACGAGGAACTCAGTATCCAGGAATACCTGGAGCTATGTAAAACAGACCGTAGCGCCTATGCATCTCCCGCAGAGAGAATGCTTATGGCGATTGGTGAGGCAGAGTTAATAGATACCTCCCGCGACCCACGCCTGTCTCGAATTTTCTGTAATAAAGTCATCAAGCGCTATAAGGCTTTCAATGAGTTTTATGGAATGGAAGAGGCGATTGAGCAGATTGTCTCATTCTTTCGCCATGCAGCTCAGGGTCTGGAAGAGAAGAAACAAATACTGTATTTGCTCGGCCCGGTTGGAGGTGGAAAATCCTCCCTGGCAGAGCGTTTAAAAGCTTTAATGGAGCAGGTGCCCATTTACGCAATAAAAGGTTCACCGGTTTTTGAATCCCCCTTGGGCCTATTCTCACCCAGTGAGGACGGACGTATTCTGGAAGAGGACTACGGAATTGCCAGGCGTTATGTCAATACCATTATGTCGCCCTGGGCGGTTAAACGCTTGCATGAATTTAAAGGCGATATCAGTAAGTTTCGTGTAGTAAAAATTCGACCATCCATCCTGGATCAGGTCGCAATATCCAAAACAGAACCAGGGGATGAAAATAACCAGGATATATCGTCTCTGGTGGGCAAAATTGACATTCGCAAGCTGGAAGACTTTCCGCAAAATGACCCGGATGCCTATAGCTTTTCCGGTAGCCTCTGCCGTGCCAACCAGGGACTGATGGAGTTTGTGGAAATGTTCAAGGCGCCAATTAAGGTGCTCCACCCCCTTCTGACCGCTACACAGGAAGGCAATTACAATAGTACCGAAGGACTCGGTTCTATCCCTTTTAATGGCACCATTTTGGCACACTCAAACGAATCTGAGTGGCAGTCATTCCGCAACAATAGAAATAACGAGGCATTTCTCGACCGGATTTACATTGTCAAGGTGCCTTATTGCGTACGAGTTCTGGAAGAAATCAAGATTTATCAAAAATTATTAGAAAATAGTTCTCTATCCAAAGCGCCCTGTGCACCGGACACTCTGCGTATGCTGGCACAGTTCTCTGTGCTTTCCCGAGTTAAAAATCCGGAAAATTCCAGCCTTTACTCCAAAATGCGTATTTATGATGGCGAGAATCTTAAGGATACCGACCCCAAAGCCAAAACTATTCAGGAATATCGTGACAATGCAGGTGTCGACGAGGGCATGAACGGCCTCTCGACACGTTTTGCGTTCAAGATCCTCTCTAAAGTCTTCAACTTCGACGCAACAGAAGTTGCGGCCAACCCAGTTCATTTGCTCTATGTGCTAGAGCAGCAAATAGAGCAGGAGCAGTTTCCCCCAGAAATTCAGGAAACCTATCTCGGCTTTATCAAAGAGTACCTGGCACCAAGGTATGTGGAGTTTATCGGCAAGGAAATCCAGACCGCTTATCTGGAATCTTATGCGGAATATGGTCAAAACTTGTTTGATCGCTATGTCACATATGCCGACTTTTGGATCCAAGATCAGGAATACCGCGATCCGGAAACTGGTGAAATACTGGATCGTGGCGCGCTAAACGAAGAACTGGAAAAAACAGAAAAACCCGCAGGAATATCCAACCCCAAAGATTTCCGCAATGAGATTGTCAATTTTGTATTGCGTGCTCGGGCCAATAATCAGGGTAAAAACCCTGACTGGAGATCCTACGAAAAGTTACGCGCGGTTATTGAGAAGAAGATGTTCTCCAATACCGAAGACCTCCTGCCGGTAATCTCATTCAACACCAAGGCATCGGCGGATGATAAACGCAAGCACGCGGACTTCGTTGCCCGCATGGTGGAGCGTGGCTATACCGAGAAGCAAGTTCGTCTATTGTCTGAATGGTACCTGCGGGTTCGCAAGTCGCAATAAGCTCTGAGCTTGCAGGAGAAAAAAACGGACTGCGGACGCAGTCTCCCCGCTGGGTATAGCTGAAACTTTGACTACCGCTGGTTTACCCTGTGGTTTCGTTAAGAACCCGGCAGGCCCTATAGAGTATTTCTGGATAAGCTGTATGGCGACTATTGCCGAAAAGTTTTATTCAGCCTAAAGGCAGAAACATGAGCTATATCATCGACCGTCGCTTGAATGGAAAAAAGAAAAGTACGGTTAACCGTCAACGCTTCTTAAGGCGCTACAAGGCCCATATAAAGAAAGCTGTTGGCGATGCCATGAATAGCCGCTCCATTATGGATATGGATAAGGGTGAGCGTATCAGTATTCCTACCCGGGATATCAGCGAGCCCCTTTTTTCTCACGGTGCCGGCGGACATGTGGAGCGTGTTTTGCCAGGCAACAAGGAATTCACTACCGGTGATCGGATACCACGACAAAATCAAAGAGGTGGTGATGGTGGCGGCGGTGGCGCCAGTGATAGCGGCGAAGGCGTAGATGATTTTGTCTTCCAGATCTCCCAGGAGGAGTTTCTCGACTTTATGTTTGAGGGCCTTCAACTGCCCAATATGATCAAACGCCGTCTCGCGGGAAATGAATCCTTCCAGGTAGTTCGCGCTGGCATCAGTAATGAGGGTACGCCAGGCCGCCTCAATGTGATCCGCTCTTTGAGAGCCGCCCACGCGCGCCGCATTGCTCTGACCAGTAGAAAAAGGAGAGGGCTGCGCGAACTTGAGCAATCTTTGGAACAGGAGGAACAAAAAGAGTCCGTCCTTCGCGACCAGCGCAAGATTGATGCACTGAAAAACGAGATTATCGAACTACGCAGGCGCATCAGCCGCGTGCCTTTTCTTGATGATTTTGACCTGAAATACAACTTACTGATTCGCCAGCCCAAACCACGCTCACGGGCTGTAATGTTTTGCCTGATGGATGTGTCCGGTTCCATGAACCAAGCCACCAAGGACATGGCCAAGCGCTTCTTCTTGTTGCTGTACTTGTTTCTCCAACGCAGCTATGAGTATACCGAGGTAGTATTTATCCGCCATCACACTAGCGCCAAGGAAGTGGATGAAGAGGAATTTTTCTATTCACGCGAGACCGGCGGAACCATTGTTTCCAGTGCACTGAAGCTCATGCGACGGATCATGCGTGACCGTTATCCAGAAAGCGAGTGGAATATTTACGGCGCCCAGGCATCTGATGGTGACAACTGGAATGATGATTCCAGCACCTGCCACAGGATCCTGATCGATGACATCATGCCCCACGTGCAGTACTACTCCTATGTAGAAATTACACCACGTGATCACCAAGCTCTTTGGGAGGAGTATGAAAGTGTGCGCACCCTCTTCCCAAATCATTTTGCCATGGAACAGATTGTCGATGTGCAGGATATCTATCCGGTCTTCCGGCAACTGTTTAGCCAGAAGGTAACCGCTCGATGCTAGACACATTTGCCAGCGGCAACGACTCACAGAAATCCGACTCGCAGGGGCCTATCTCCACTACCTCTGAGTGGACATTTGAACTTATCCAGGAATATGATCGCGCCATTGCTGAGCTGGCAGATGAATTTGGCCTGGACACCTACCCCAACCAGATTGAGGTTATCTGTTCAGAACAAATGATGGATGCCTACTCCTCGGTGGGAATGCCGGTGGGATATCACCACTGGTCCTTCGGCAAGCAGTTCATCAGTGTCGAAAACAATTACCAACGAGGTCTAATGGGCCTCGCTTATGAAATTGTTATCAACTCCAACCCTTGTATCGCCTACCTCATGGAAGAAAACACCATGACGATGCAGGCGCTGGTCATCGCCCATGCCTCTTATGGACACAATTCTTTCTTCAAGGGCAATTATCTTTTCCGCTCCTGGACCGATGCCAGCAGTATCATCGACTATCTGATCTTTGCAAAAAACTATATTTCCCGCTGCGAAGAGCGTTACGGTCTGGATGAGGTCGAAGCCATACTAGATTCCTGCCACGCCCTGATGAACTATGGAGTTGACCGTTACAAACGCCCCTATCCCATTTCTGCGATTGAAGAGGAGCGACAACAGCAAGAGCGCGAGGAATACCGACAGCGACAGCTCAACGACCTGTGGAGAACTATCCCCAAGCTCGGTGAGGGCACCGAGGAAACCAGAGAGAAGCGTTTCCCTGAGGAGCCCCAGGAAAATATCCTCTACTTTATCGAAAAAAATGCACCACTGCTGGAGAGCTGGCAGCGGGAGCTAGTGCGTATCGTGCGCAAACTGGCCCAATACTTTTACCCACAGCGCCAGACACAGGTAATGAACGAAGGGTGGGCCACCTTTTGGCACTACACCCTATTGACCGAGCTTTACCGGCGCGGGCGGGTAACTGAAGGCTTTATGATGGAGTTCCTGCAAAGCCACACAAACGTGATCCAACAACCCGGTTTCGACAGCCCTCATTACAGTGGTATCAATCCCTACACACTGGGCTTCAGTATTTTTAGTGACCTAAGGCGTATCTGTGAAAACCCAACAGATGAGGACCGCCGTTGGTTCCCCGATATCGC
This sequence comes from Microbulbifer epialgicus, assembly GCF_041447265.1. Taxonomy (NCBI): domain Bacteria; kingdom Pseudomonadati; phylum Pseudomonadota; class Gammaproteobacteria; order Cellvibrionales; family Microbulbiferaceae; genus Microbulbifer; species Microbulbifer epialgicus. The sequence goes on along the minus strand of NZ_JBGMEK010000013.1, from coordinate 41,122 downwards.
CGGGAGCAACTGGCGGGAAACGCTGCAATTTGCCATGCGTGATTTTAAGGACGAGAGTTTTATCCTGCAGTTTCTCTCGCCAAAAGTAATGCGCGATATGAAGCTTTTCTGTATCAGTGACAACGATAAGGAAAATGAAATTGTCGTTAGCGCAATTCATGACGACAGCGGTTACCGACAACTAAGGGAAAACCTCGCTGGCCAATACAACCTCGGTAATAGGGAGCCCAATATCCAGGTTTTCTCAGTGGATACTCGTGGCGATCGCTCATTGACCCTGCATCACACCCAGTACCGGCGCCGTCCGCTAGGCAAAGAGACGACCGAGGTACTAAAACACCTACACAGGCTATGGGGGTTCGATGTGCACTTAAATAGCCTCAATGGCGATGAAATTACTGCCCGCTATCACTGCCCTGAACAGGGACGCGACCGCCAGGAGGGGGAAGAGGAGTCTATGTTAATCCCGAAACCCATTTGAATTTCGGAGCGGGAACCGCCATTTGGCAGATCCCGCACAGGAAGGGGGCGGAAGATAAGTCAGTTGCAGTTTGGGACGCTTTAGTCGTCAGCTTCCAGTAGCAACTTCGCTTTTGCCGCCAACTCACCTCTCTCTTCACGGTGGGCAAGCAGAGCATCAGCACCCGCATCCAACCAGCGAGCCTTATCGAGATCATCCTCCGATGGCACAACCAGAATACGCAGGCTTGCGTACTCACTGCGGGATCTCAAGTAGTCCAGTACTTGGAAGCCACCAGCACCCACCAGGCTTGCATCAATCACTAGTAATGCCGGTTTGGCATTGGCCAACAAGATACCGGCTGAGAAGCTGTCACTGGCTACTTCTATTTCACAGCCAATATTCCTCAGGGTCTGGATGCCCGATGAAGTCAGCTCGGGATCTGTAGTGACCAGTAGCACCTTGCGACTGGGAACGGCCAGATCATTCGGTACCGGCATAGAGTTATCACGCAGAAACCCGACAAAGTCCTCCACACAGATACGGTGATCGCCGCGACCAGGAAGTTTGTAAGCCTTAAGTTGCCCGCGTTCTATCCAGCGAATCACCGTACGAAAGTTGACACCACAATACCTTGCTGCCTCGCCGGTGGTTAACACATGAAGTTCGCTCATATTATTTTCTCCCCAACAACTGTGATCCTTGACGGACAGGTCAACTTTTCACACTCAAACTCCATCCCCCGAAGCCAAGCGCGAAATTATCCTGCCCAATAGAACCGCCCCTATAAATTATGCTGTTTAATGCTGCAAACCCAGCCCGAAATTCGGTCCATGTAGTTTATTAACGAACAGCGAAACAACCCCCTCAAAAAATACTAAAAGATATAGTTGACAGGTATGACAGGTCTCATAGAATAACCTTAGATTACGCGACATCACGAGTGTCGCCTGATCCTCTCCAGTGGGATATCCGGTAAGTCAGATACCCCTCTATTGGCAATTAGATGTTTGCTAAGCGAATACCCTAAGACCCTGGGCCCCCTTGTTTTTTCGGGGCCTTTTTTTTATCTTGCCGAAGTCTCAAACCTTCCTTCCCTAAAATTTCTGCCCAATATTCTTAGTGGGCAGTGCCGGAACCAATGGATTTATGGCAGTGCAACTCCTCACCGGGAAACCGGTTTCTCCAGCCCTGGAGCGATTCCTTTGAAGATCTATCTCGTCGGTGGCGCTGTGCGCGACAAATTACTCAACCGCCCGGTGAATGAGCATGATTGGGTCGTAGTTGGGGGAAATCATGAGCACATGTTGAATCTAGGGTTCAGCCCTGTAGGAAAAGATTTTCCGGTGTTTCTGCACCCCGAGACCGGGGAGGAATATGCACTCGCACGAACAGAGCGCAAGAGCGGGCACGGATACGGTGGCTTTTCCGTAAATACTGATGCCAGTATTACTCTTGAAGAGGATCTGCTACGCCGTGACCTCACCATCAATGCGATTGCTGAATCAGAGGACGGTGCCCTGGTAGACCCCTACGGGGGGCAAGCTGATCTGGAAGCACGGCTACTGCGCCACGTATCCCCGGCATTTGCCGAGGACCCGCTACGCATCCTGCGTGTGGCCCGCTTTGCAGCGCGCTACCATCACCTAGGATTTACTGTTGCAGCGGAGACAATGGCGCTTATGCGTCAAATGGTTGAGGACGGAGAAGTTGAATACCTGGTAGCAGAGCGAATTTGGAAGGAAGTTAGTCGCGCCCTTACCGAACCAGACCCCGATGTCTTTATTCAGGTATTGCGGGATTGCGGCGCCCTGTTCGTCCTACTTCCTGAGTTGGAAAACCTATTTGGTGTCCCCCAGCCTCCCAGGCATCACCCTGAAGTGGATACTGGTGAACATGTTTTACTGGCACTGCGTAATGCCCCGGCTGAGCTACCAGTGCGCTTTGCGGTCTTGCTACACGATCTCGGCAAAGGACTGACTCCCGAGGAGGTTCTCCCCAGCCACCACGGCCATGAATCCGCCGGTGTGCCTCTGGTAAAGGCTGTCTGTGAGCGCTGGCGTACTCCGAAAGACTTGACCGCATTGGCTGTCGGGGTATGCGAATATCACCTGCATTGCCACAGGGCATTCGAGTTGCGCTCACAGACCATTATGAAAATGATCCGCAGCCTGGATGCCCTGCGACGCCCTGAGCGATTTGAAAACTTCTTGCGTGCTTGTGAGGCAGATGCCCGGGGTCGTCAGGGACTTGAAAATAGAGACTACCCACAGGTGAACTTTTTACGCGCCGCCCGTGAAGCCGCAGCTGCGGTAACCGCCGAGGAGTTGATCAAACAGGGCTACCAGGGCGCGAAGTTGGGACAGGCACTGGACCGGGAGCGCATTGAGGCGATCGCCAAGATAAAGGATGAATACAGTGCATAATGTGTTGATTACCGGCGCTGCCGCACGCTTGGGCCGCGCTATTGCCGAAGAGCTCCATAAAGATCACCGGATTGTTATTCACTATCGCAATTCGGCTAATGCTGCCAAGGCCCTGGCAAACGAGCTGAACCAACTCCGCCCCAACTCTGCCATAGCGTTGCACAGTAAATTGAATAGCGCCGAAGCCTGTTCCAATCTGGCCCAGCGCGCACAAGAGGCCTGGGGCGGTATTAATGTTCTAGTCAACAATGCATCAGCATTTCACCCCACACCTGTGGGAAAGGCGACCGAGGAGGACTGGGATCAGCTGGTAGGCAGCAACCTCAAAGCCCCCTTCTTTCTAACGCAGGCCCTGAAAGAAACACTCAGCCAACGACAGGGTTGCGTTGTTAATATGGCGGATATTCACGCCGAGCGCCCGATGCCCAAGCATACTATTTACTGCGCCGCCAAGGCTGGACTGGTAATGCTGACAAAAAGCCTCGCTCTGGAGTTATCGCCCCAGGTGCGGGTCAATGCAGTCGCCCCCGGTGCCATTCTTTGGCCGGAGCAAGAGGCAACTAACGAAGCCAAGAAAGCACAAATCACCCAGCGCATTCCTTTGGCCCGCACCGGTGACCCCAGCGATATCGCCAAGACCGTGCGCTTCCTTGTCTGTGATGCCCCTTATATCAACGGTCAGGTTATTGCCGTTGACGGCGGCCGCAACCTCAATATCTAGAGCGGTCCAACCAATATCTAAAACAGTCCAACAACGGGGCTTCACTTCAATTTCACCGGTACTCTGTCAGAATGTTTTGTAACTTCCTCTGCCACAAGAGATTTGCCGGTGCGCTCACTGAAGATATTGCTGATTGAAGATAACCCCACTATCGCCCGCCAGCTTGCCGAATTCCTACATGCTGAGGGCTGGCAGATAGATTATGCCCACCGGGGTCGCCAGGGTTTACAGCTGGCCCTGGAACAAATCTTCGACCTGATCATTCTCGACCTGGGTCTGCCGGATATAGACGGCTTGGAGGTCTGTGAAAAGATCAAGGCACAAGCGCCGGTTAACATGCCAATTCTGATGTTAACTGCCCGAGATGCTCTCGCAGATAAAGAACGCGGATTTGGTATCGGTGCCGATGACTACTTATGTAAGCCCTTCGAACCAAGGGAACTGATATTGAGATGCCGCGCCCTGGCACGTAGACACCAGCTGCATACCAGTGAAGAAATTAAGGTCGGTGATTTACAGATAAACCAGCGCCAGCAAACGGCCTACCGGGATAAACAACCTCTGCCCCTGACAACTATCGGTTTTCGCATTCTCACTATGCTCGCCCAGGCGTCGCCAGCACCAGTAAGCCGCTCGGCAATAATCCACCATATTTGGGGTGACGAACCCCCAGAAACAGACGCCTTAAAATCCCACATTTATAGTCTTCGCCAAACATTGGATAAGCCTTTCCAGGCTCCTATGTTAAAAACCATCACCAACCTCGGTTATCAGTTAGAAATTCCCAATGCGCAAAACCAGTAATTTACAGAGGAAGGTCTTCGCTATTTTTGGCAGTTTTACCCTGCTGCTATGCTTGGTGTTTTTTGCCATTTGTATGATGGTGGCCTATGTAGTTGAAGACCAATTACTCGATAACTTATTGGCCGGAGAAGTCCGCTACCTCGAACAGCAGGCAAGACTGACTAATGCGACCCCAGAGCCACGCCTACCATATTTAACGCTATACACTGAAAGCAAAATAATTCCGGCCGAACTGCGCACTGCCTTACCAAACTATGCAGAAAAGGCTGAGTGGTTTAGTGATACTGAACATCACTTCCATTTACGCAGAGTACATTTTCCGGACAACCATTCCGCCGTTCTCGTAGCTGAAGTCAGTGAATTGCTCACTGTTACGCGACAATCTTCAAAACTTCTTTGGCTCTTTGCCAGCGCCTGTATCTTGACCCTACTCTTAGCCCTCTATTGTACTTTTCGTATTTCCCGTAAAACCATCGCGCCTGTAGTAACCCTTGCTAAAGCAGTTCAGCAGCAGAGAAACTGCGATTCTCAAATTTCCCTGCCTTATAACAATGAACAAGATGAAATCGGTTATCTCGCAAGTACGTTGCAAGATACACTTAACCAGCTCAAGCTAACATTGCGCAGGGAAACTGAGTTTACCCGGGATACAAGCCATGAGTTGCGCACCGGGCTAACCATTCTGAAAAGCACACTGGCCCTCAGTCAAAATCGGGAAATGACTTTAGCTGAGAAAAATGAGCTATTAGAAACTGTTACCGGTATGGAAAAAACCGTTAAGACACTATTAGCCCTCGCCCGCTCAGAGTCTCTACAGTCGGAAGATATCCCATTGCGCGCTTTATTAGAGGAGCGTCTTTTAGCTCAACACCAGGTAATTGTACAAAAGCATTTTAATGTTGATTTAAAGTTAGGGCACAAAGTCAGAGTCCTGGCCAATCGACACCTGGTAAGTCTGCTATTCGACAACTTAATCAGCAATGCATTACAGCACGCTTCCAGCCCTGAATTGGTTATTGTCTATGAGGGGGGCACACTCTTTTTTGAGAACGTTACAGACAATCAATTAGATCTAGAAACCTCCCTATTACCCGGCCAAAAGAGGGAAGGCAGTGACGGTATTGGTCAAGGCCTTTTCCTGGCCAAGAGAATCTGTGAAGCCTTAAATTGGACCATATCTATCCAATGTCGAAAAAATATTTATCAGTGCGCACTATCTTTTACACAGTAGCTTTCTAAGGTTTAGATTTTTACCGCTAGAACATACTGCGCTCAAGACGCACAGTGAATCGGCATCCATGCCTTATACGATCCCGAGCGCAGTTTATTCTTTCTTCCTATTTAGCAACTACAATCTCACCTGAATTTCACCTTCCACCCCTTATTCTCCTACGAATTCACCCACTAGAAGATTTTCCGTCTGCTACCGCAATTTTGGAGATTAATATGTTGAAGAAAATTGTTATTTCCCTGGCACTGACTTTGTCCGTCTTTTTTGCTTTTATTATTTGGGTTAAGGGCCTAATTCCATCCCAAGAGCAGGATTTTTCCACTACGACGGTAAGTGACCTGCCGTATTTACAACAATTACCCAGGGAAAACCGAGGAAAAGTATTAGCTGTTGTCACCAGCACTGAAACGATGGGAGATAGTGGCAAGGCCACTGGTTATGAATTAACTGAACTGGCACGCCCCTATTACATCTTTTCGGCCAACGGATTTATTGTCGATATTGCCAGTCCCAAAGGCGGCAAACCGCCTGCGGTGATCGATAAAGATGATCTGGGGCCTTTCGACTACGCCTTTCTCAATGACCCGGAGGCACAACAAAAGGTCAATAACAGTATTCCTATCGATCAGGTATCAGCAGAGGATTATCAGGCAGTATTTTTTGTCGGCGGTAAAGGCACCATGTTCGATTTCCCCGACAATCCCCATATTCAGTCCCTGGTGCGGGAACTCTATAGCAGCGGCAAAATTATCGGAGCGGTATGCCACGGGCCTGCGGCACTTACCAATGTCACCCTGGATAATGGCGAGCCCTTAATCGCCGATCGGCAGATCAGTGCTTTTACTAACGAAGAGGAGCTTTTTCTTATTCCCGACGCCCAGCAACGATTTCCATTCCTGCTAGAGGATCGCTTACGTGAGCAAGGCGCGGTGTTCCAGGCTGGCCCCACTTACCTGGAACAAGTCAGTGTGGATGGACAGCTTATTACTGGGCAAAACCCCTGGTCCACCTGGTTGGCGGCTGAGAGTATGGTAAGCGCGATGGGGTATACCCCAGTTCCACGCCAAGTCACCCCGGTGGAGCAGACCGTCAAATTACTACTCACCTATGAGCAGCACGGCTTTACCGAGGCCGCAGAGAAATTAAAAAAGCTTCAGGAGGAAGGGGGGATAGACCAGCGCCTACTGGCCATGCACGGCATTGTCTCTGTTATGCGTTGGGAGCCGGGCAGGGCTCTGGACATAATCAGGCTGCTATCCAAGAGTCAGGATTGATAGAGCCCCTCAAAAAGCCAGCTAGCCAGCCTGATCCAGCGGCTGGCCACTTGCATCCACAAATAATACATCGCGAATGCTGAGTTTTTGTCCCTGTGCATTCTGCACAGCCACTTCGGAGATAGGCTCGCCACCGTTTTTATCGACCAGATACATCCCATCTTTATTGCCATTCCAACGCAGATTCCACTGGCGCAGGGCAATTACCACCGTAAACAGGTCCCGGCCTTTTTCCGTTAAGCGGTACTCGTAGCGAGTGCCGTGCTCACCCGCATCAAAGCGCACCAGCACCTCGTTATCCACCAGACGGGATAACCGATTCACAAGGATATTCTTGGCGATTCCAAGGTTTCTTTGGAAATCCACAAAACGGCGGGTACCCAGCATCGCCTGCTTGATTATCAGCAGGGACCACCAGTCCCCCACTTCATTCAGGGCGCAGGCCAGGGAGCAATCGAGATCATCAAAGCGTTTACGTGACATATAGGGAGCCTCTGAATAACTCCGTGATACCTCTGGCATGCAGAGCGGTTCCACAATCAAGGCGCGGCTTCGCAGGAATGTCTAGACCTTTCAAGAAGTCGCAACGCGGAGTGTGAATCGCTCTGCAAGCCCCGAAGGGCGGGCCTTGAAGGCCACAGCTGCTGCGTTGCAGCTCTTGCAAAGGACTGAGCCATTCGCGGCGAGCTGCGCCTAACATCTGCAGCCTTCAAGACCCGCAGAGGCATTACGGAGTTATTCAGAGGCTCCCTAGACCAGTATACCGGCAAAAGAGTTGCAATACGAAACCAGATATTGAACTCAACCTCAAAATAAGGTCTTATAACGCAACCTTTTTAGTTGTGACCTAGTGGGACCAATAAGTCCCAGTGTTGAATCGAGACATTCAGGAGAAAAATATGAGTGGTTCCCTGGACAGCCTGCTGCGTCCTTTCGAGCATAAATCCCTAAAGCTGCGCAACCGGATCGCTATGGCCCCCATGACCCGCACCATGTCACCGGGCTATGCCGCCAATGACCAAGTGGCCGGCTACTACCGCCGCCGAGCTGAAGGTGAAGTGGGGCTGATTATTACCGAGGGCACTTTCGTTAATCATAAAGCCGCCAACGGCTACGAGAATGTACCCGCAATCTACGGTGAAGCCGCTCTCGCCGGCTGGAAAAAAGTGGTAGACGAAGTACACGCTGCCGGTGGCCAGATTATCCCGCAGTTATGGCACGTAGGCTCGGTGCGCAAAGAGGGCATAGGCCCGGATAAATCAGTGCCCGGCTGCTCCCCCTCAGGGCTGTTCAAACCCGGCAAGCCCAATGGCCAGGTGATGAGCAAAGAGGACATCCAGGAAGTTGTACAAGCTTTTGCGGACGCGGCGAAAGCAGCCAAGGAAATTGGGTTTGACGGTGTAGAGATTCACGGCGCCCACGGCTACCTGATCGACCAGTTTTTCTGGGAAGGTACTAACCAACGCGATGACGAATACGGTGGCTCTATCGAAAATCGCACCCGCTTTGCAGTGGAAATTATCAGAGCGGTACGTGAAGCCGTAGGCGAAAATTTCGCCATAGTGCTGCGCTACTCCCAGTGGAAGCAGCAGGATTACGAAGCCAAGTTGGCGCAAAACCCGGAAGAACTGAAACGCTTCCTGACACCGCTGGTTGAAGCTGGCGTTGATATTTTCCACGCCTCTACAAGACGCTTCTGGGTGCCGGAGTTCGAGGGTTCTGATCTCAACCTGGCAGGCTGGACCAAGGAGCTGACTGGTAAACCGGTAATTTCCGTCGGCAGTGTCGGCCTCGACGATGATTTTATCGGCGGCAACAACCAAGGCATGGGCGGTACCGCCAACCCTACCGATTTAGGCGAACTGACCCGCCGTATGGACAGCCAGGAGTTCGATCTGATTGCCGTTGGCCGTGCACTACTACAGGACCCACACTGGTTCACCAAGGTACGTGAAAATCGCGCGGAGGAAATCACTCCGTTTACCAAAGAGGCACTGATGAGCCTGAGTTGATTATTATTGGCAAAAAAAGCAGCCCAAAGGGGCTGCTTTTTTATATTTTTTTAAAAAAATTATTTGGATCAAGGCCAAATAAATTCTACCGGCCACAATTTCTGCGAAGCCTGGTCGTACTCATCCCACAGCTGCCGGTAAGTCTTTTTCTCAACCGGGTGCGGTACTTCCGGTGCTATCTCTGCCAGAGGCTGCAAAACAAAGGCGTTTTTTACAATCTCACCCCGTGGCAATTTTACCCCGTCGACAATCCCGGTCAGGTGATCATAGGTGAGAATATCAATATCCAGGGTACGCGCGCTGAACTTGGGTCCGGAGCGCAGGCGGCCATTGGCATCTTCGATACCGCGCAAACAAAGAGCCAGCTGCCCTACCGGCAGGTTAGTTTGCAGCCCCACCACCAAGTTGTAAAAATTATCGCCCAGGAAACCCACCGCCTCACTCTCGAAGACCCGGGACACCTGTAATTCGCCAAACTGCCCGGCCAGGGCATCCAGCGCCGCTCGAATATGTTGCGCGCGATTGATATTACTGCCGAGGCTGAGATACACCTGAGCCACGTTTACACTCCCGCAGACATCGCTGCTGCACCTTTTGCTGGCCTTTCGCCACGCTCAATAATGACACCCACATCCCTGGACCCCCTGACCGCACCCGGCTTGGACAAACGCAGTCGCAGCCAGCTTACTGAAAACTCTTCCCTGACAATTGCCGCAGCCTGCTCCGCCATGGTCTCCACCAACAGGAACTCACTGCTTTCAATAAAGGCAATCAAGCGCTTGGCTACCGCCTTATAGTTAAGTGTGTACTCGATATTATCTGTGCGTGCCGCCTCACTGATATCGAAAGCCATCTCCAGGTCGAGGCTGACGGTCTGGCGCACTTCCCGCTCCCAATCGTAAATACCAATAATGGTATTCACTTTTAAATCCCGTATATAAACAATATCCATTTATTGGCTCTTTTCTTTTTAACTGCCAGGTTGCTCCTGGGATTTTTAAAGTTCGGTCTTGGGCAATTCTGTCATAGGCCAGCGCGGGCGCACATTCACGGCTAAATCAGTCTGCTCCCCGACTTTTAAACGCAAACTACCGGCATAGGCAATCATGGCGCCGTTATCGGTACAAAATTCATGGCGCGGATAATAGACGCTGGCACCGTCCTTGCTCAGACTTGTTTCCAGGCGCTCGCGCAGCTGTTTATTTGCGGAAACCCCACCGGCAATCACCAGGGTTTTATAACCGGAGGCCTTAATGGCGCGCCGACACTTAATCACCAGGGTATCCACTACCGCCTCTTGAAAGGCCGCAGCGATATCCGCGCAGGTTTGCTCATCAGGTAGGCCATCTTCGAGGGCATGTTGGCGCACTGTCGTCAGAGTGAAGGTTTTAAGGCCTGAAAAACTGAAGTCCAACCCCGGTCGATCAGTCATAGGACGCGGGAAGGTAAAGCGTTTGGGGTCACCTTTCTCCGCCAGGGCAGCCAAACGAGGACCACCGGGGTAATCCAGATCGAGCATTTTGGCCGCCTTATCAAAGGCTTCGCCGGCGGCGTCATCCAGGGATTCACCCATCAGTTCGTAATCGCCGAGGCCCCGCACCTCCACCAGCTGGGTGTGTCCGCCGGAAACCAGCAGGGCCACAAAAGGAAAGGCGGGCGGATTATCCTCCAGCATTGGGGCCAGCAGGTGGCCTTCCATATGGTGCACCGCCACTGCCGGGATATCCCAGCCATACGCCAAGGAGCGGCCGGCACAGGCACCTACCATTAGGGCACCAACCAAACCAGGCCCCGCGGTATAGGCTACGCCATCCAGGTCAGAAGGCTTGGTATTGGTCTTGGCCATTACCTGGCGCACCAGGGGCAACAGCTTGCGTACATGATCGCGGCTCGCCAGCTCCGGTACCACACCACCATAATCGGCATGCAGATCCACTTGGCTAAACAGGGCATGGCCGAGCAGGCCGGATTCTGAATCGTAGATAGCTACGCCAGTTTCATCGCAGGAAGTTTCTATACCGAGGACGCGCACTTGATCTCACACTCGTGACTGCTTCGAGGGGCCGCTATCATACTTGAAAATGGGGTTGCGATCCCGTAGGGGAGTGTTTAGAATTTGCGCCCTCGCTGTGAACCGGCCACCGGATGCAACTGCGAGAGCATTGCCGGAATGGCCGAGAGAAACGAATTTTAACAGGTATCCTAATGCCCTCTGTACGAATTAAAGACAACGAACCTTTCGATATCGCCCTGCGCCGTTTCAAGCGCTCCTGTGAAAAAGCAGGCGTACTGTCTGAAGTACGTCGTCGCGAGTTCTACGAGAAGCCGACCGCTGTTCGTAAGCGCAAAGCTGCTGCCGCTGTTAAGCGTCACGCCAAGAAGCTTCAGCGCGAAAACCGCAAGTTCCAGCGCCTCTACTAAGAGCCGCAGGCAGCATTAAGCCTGTAGCAGCGAGGCAGCCGGGCGGGTCAAATCCCGCAGCGGTACTCTATGAACGGCGTGCGAGCCCTACTCGCGCGCCGTTTTTCGTTCTGCCAACCGCATTCTCCATTCGCGGCGGACGCGCTATCCTTAGCGCTCAACTCTATAAACCACAATCAATGCCAATCCCGGAACACTCATTATGAGCACTCTCAAGGACACCCTGACCCAGGCCACCAAGGACGCAATGAAAGCACGAGACAAGGAGCGTCTGGCCACGCTGCGCCTGATCAATGCTGAGATCAAGCGGGTTGAGGTGGATGAGCGTATCGACCTGGATGACGCCCGCATCCTCGCCTTATTGGACAAAATGACCAAGCAGCGCCGCGACTCCATCACCCAGTACGAGAAAGCTGGCCGCGATGAACTGGCAGCGGTAGAGCAAGCCGAAATCGAAGTAATCCAAGAGTTCCTGCCCAAGCAGTTGAGCGAAGCGGAGATCAAAGAAATTGTCGTCTCCGCAGTCAAGGACATTGGTGCTAGCAGCATGGCCGACATGGGCAAGGTAATTGCCCAGGTGAAGCCTCAGGTACAGGGCCGTGCGGATATGGGTGCGGTAAGTAAACTTGTAAAGGCCCAATTGGGCTGATCTCGGCACCCTAAAGCAGCATGACCGGTAAAATACCCCAGCACTTTATCGACGACCTGCTCGCACGGGCAGATATCGTCGAGCTGGTGGACAGCCGGGTCAAACTACGCAAAACCGGTAAAAACTACTCCGCCTGCTGTCCCTTCCACGACGAGAAGACCCCATCTTTCACTGTGAGCCCGGACAAGCAGTTCTACTATTGCTTTGGCTGTGGCGCCAATGGCAATGCCATTGGCTTTCTGATGGAGTACGATCGCCTGCCTTTCCCCGAAGCGGTGGAAAAACTCGCGGCAACCCGCGGCCTGGAAGTGCCCCGAGAGCAACTCGCGCCGGGGCAAGAAAAACGCCAGAAAGAGAGTCAGTCTCTCTATCAGCTTACGGAGAAAGCCGCAGATTACTATCGTGAACAACTGCGCAACCATCCCGCCGCTGGCAATGCCGTGGCTTATCTGCGCAACCGCGGTCTTTCAGGGGAGATTGCCCGTGACTTCGGTATAGGCCTGGCGCCCCCGGGCTGGGATAACCTGCTCAACGCACTGGCCGACAACCCAGAGAAAGCGGACCAGCTGGAACTGGCGGGCTTGGCTATTCGCCGCCAGGATAGCGATGGCAATACAAAGCCCAACTCGCGTCACCACTACGATCGTTTTCGCAATCGCATCATATTCCCGATCCGCGACCAGCGCGGACGCGCTATTGCCTTCGGTGGACGAGTACTGGGAGATGAAAAACCCAAGTACCTGAACTCCCCGGAAACCCCTATTTTCCACAAGAGCCGTGAGCTCTACGGCCTGTGGGAAGCACGTCAGGCCAACCGCAACCTTGAACGCCTGATTGTGGTTGAGGGCTATATGGATGTGGTGGCCCTGGCCCAGTTCGATATTCGTTGCGCAGTCGCCACCCTGGGGACCGCTTGTGGCGAAGACCATATCCAACTCGCCTTCCGCCACACCTCAGAGCTGCTGTTCTGCTTTGACGGCGACCGCGCCGGCCGCGCTGCCGCCCGACGCGCCCTTGAGTCTGCTCTGCCGCAAATGCAGGATGGCCGCAGCCTGCGCTTCCTGCTATTGCCGGAAGGCGAGGATCCAGACACCCTGGTGCGTCAGCTGGGCGGCGAACGCTTCCAACAACTGATGGAAGAGCAGGCCCTGCCATTGGAAGACTTCCTCTTCGACCTACTCAGTGAGGACATCAACCTGCAGACCATGGACGGTCGCGCGCGCTTATCCAAATCGGCAGCCCCCTTACTCGACCTGCTGCCCGAGGGCGTATATCGCCAACTGATGTTCCAGCAGCTGGCTTCACGTACAGGACTGGATAAAGAAACCCTGCAGGAAATCATCCGCGCAGAGAAAATTCGCAACACCCATACCCAGCGAGCCCAACCCACTATTGCTTCAACGGAAGGCAAAATACCTCCCGATGCAAATCATGAGTCCCTACACCGAACGCCACCGGAGCCCTGGCCACGGGAGAAGGAAGCCTACTTAGCAACAGAGGCATCCCCGCAAGCAGCCGCAAACTCACGCCGTAGTGGCCAGTACCGGCTACCGCCAGAGCGCATGTTAATCGCCCTGCTTCTACACCACCCGCAATTAGCTGCTCAAATCGAGACCCTGGAATACTTCCGCGCAAGCAATGATCCAAACCTGACTCTGTTTTCCCAACTGGTGGAATTGCTTCAGACTCGCCCCGAATACAACCTAAACCAGTTACTTGGTTACTGGCGCGCCCACCACGGCGCCGAATCCTGCGACACCCTAGCTAAACTCGCAGCATCCCAGCTGGTCTCCGGTGTGCGTCAATTAGCTCAGGGAGACTGCAACCTCGAATACGATCCACAAACCGAATTCAGCGATTGTCTACAACGCCTGGAAGAGTCTGCCAACAAGCAGCGCAAGCGCAACTTACTCGCCCAATTGAAGAGCGGCGCCCAACTCAGCCAGGAAGAACAACTGGCCCTACTTGCCAATTGGCGCAGAAAAGACAATTAATCTGCATTAACCCCTTGAAAACTGCAGGCTCAACACTATATTCACACACCCCGCCGGGCGGGAACGGGAACCCCAGCACCCTAAACATCGCACCTGAGCCGTCACTTGACAGCTAGAGTGGTTATTGCTAGTGCATATACGCTATAATCCCGCGTCTTTGTCCCGTATTTTCATCTCCAGAATTCAGGGTTGTGCATGACCGACAAAACCCAGCAACAGACCTCCCGCATCAAGGAGTTGATCGCCCGCGGTAAAGAGCAGGGCTATCTCACCTATGCCGAGGTAAACGACCACCTTCCGGAAGATATTTCCGATCCCGATCAGGTGGAAGACATTATTGGCATGATCAATGACATGGGTATCAAGGTGTTCGAAAGCGCACCGGATGCCGAAGAGTTGTTGATGGCCGAAGGCGACAGCTCCGCTGACGAAATCGCCGCTGCCGAAGCCGCTGCCGCTCTGGCTGCAGTAGAGTCCGACGTAGGCCGCACCACCGATCCGGTACGCATGTATATGCGCGAAATGGGCACCGTAGAGCTGCTCACGCGCGAGGGCGAAATCGCCATTGCCAAGCGTATTGAAGAGGGCCTGCGCGAACTGATGGCCGCTCTTGCATACTGGCCCGGCGCCGTACAGCAAATCATCGATGAGTACACACTGATCGAAAAAGAAGAGCGCCGCATCCCCGATGTAATCTCAGGTTGGCTAGATCCGGCCGAAGATGTTCCACCAGGAGCCCAGGCTGGCCAAGCGGCAGAAACCAGCACTAGCGAATCCAGCGATGACGACTCAGCCAAAGACGAGGACGACGACTCCTCCGAAGAGGAAGAGGAGAATGCTGGTGGTCTGGACCCAGAAGAGCTGGCCGAGCGCATGAGTGCGCTGATCGCCGCGCAGAAAGTCGCCGACGAAGCTATTGCCACCCACGGCCGTGACTCCAAGGAAGCCGGCGAAGCAATCGAAGCTGTGGCTGAAGTCTTCCGCTACTTCAAATTGGCCCCGCGCCAATTCGATCCTCTCTATGGCGAAGTCCGGAATATCCTGGACAGTGTGCGCAGACAAGAGCGCATCACCATGAACCTGTGTATCAAGCGTGCACGTATGCCGCGCAAAACCTTTATTAAGGAATTCCCCGGCAACGAGACCAACGAAGATTGGATCCCAGCGATTATCAAGAAAAAGCGCGACTACTCCGACGCCCTGCGTCATGTGGTAGACGACATAGTGCGCGCCCAGCGCAAGCTGGCCCAATGTCAGGAGCGCTCTGGACTAGAAGTAGCCCAGATCAAAGAGATCAACCGCCGCATGTCTATCGGTGAGGCCCGCTCCCGCCGCGCCAAGAAGGAAATGGTGGAAGCCAACCTTCGGCTGGTGATCTCCATTGCCAAGAAGTACACCAACCGTGGCCTGCAGTTCCTGGACCTGATCCAGGAGGGCAACATTGGCCTGATGAAAGCGGTGGACAAATTCGAATACCGCCGCGGCTACAAGTTCTCCACCTATGCCACCTGGTGGATTCGCCAGGCCATCACCCGCTCCATTGCAGACCAGGCACGCACCATCCGTATCCCGGTACATATGATTGAGACTATTAACAAGCTCAACCGTATCAGCCGCCAGATGCTTCAAGAAATGGGCCGAGAGCCCACTCCGGAAGAGCTGGGCGAGCGCATGGAAATGCCGGAAGACAAGGTGCGTAAAGTCCTCAAGATCGCCAAAGAGCCCATCTCCATGGAAACACCCATCGGTGATGACGAAGACTCGCACCTGGGTGACTTTATCGAGGACCAGAATCAGTCCTCCCCGGT
Organism: Microbulbifer epialgicus; assembly: GCF_041447265.1. NCBI lineage: Bacteria > Pseudomonadati > Pseudomonadota > Gammaproteobacteria > Cellvibrionales > Microbulbiferaceae > Microbulbifer > Microbulbifer epialgicus. The sequence goes on along the minus strand of NZ_JBGMEK010000013.1, from coordinate 25,322 downwards.
GGATACCGCCACCCAGACCGGCCTACACGACGCCACCCGCTCCGTGCTTTCCGGTCTGACCGCGCGTGAAGCCAAGGTTCTGCGTATGCGCTTTGGTATCGACATGAACACCGACCACACCCTGGAAGAGGTAGGCAAGCAGTTCGATGTAACCCGCGAACGTATCCGCCAGATCGAGGCCAAGGCGCTGCGCAAGCTGCGACACCCGTCCCGATCGGAACACCTGCGGAGCTTCCTCGACGAGTAAGCGCCAACGAAAAAGCCCGGTTCGACCGGGCTTTTTTATGTGACACAATCATGACCGCCCGCAAGGGCCTACGGATGGCAGGAGAGCAGCATGCAAAAAGAAGTCGCCAATAAACCGGAAGAGCCTGAAGAAGTCGCCAACAAGCCAGGCAAGAAAGGCATTGCCCGTCTGATTGCCGCAGCCAACTACTCCGGCCAGGGTCTCGCCGCCGCCTGGCGCAACGAAGAAGCCTTCCGCCAAGAAGTGGTTCTTGTCATCTTGATTATTCCCCTCGCCCTTTGGGTGGGCGACACACCGGCCGAACGCGCCATACTGATTGCCGCAAGCCTGGTAGTGCTCCCCTTGGAACTCATTAACAGTGCCATTGAAGCCACAGTAGACCGCATAGGAGCAGAGAAACACCCCCTGGCTAAAATTGCTAAAGACACCGGATCCGCCGCCGTGGCAGTCGCCCTAATCATGTGGTTTATCGTCTGGGGCTGTATTGTGATTCCTAAACTGCCGATCTAAGCCTCTTCAACAGCAAATACAGCTGGGTGCACTTCCGGTAATTCATTAAATTGTACAGATGTACCACCTAGGTCATGAAAATCATACTGTCGTACCAAAAGATAAAATGATCTCCCTTACAACTTATTTTCATGAGTAGTGTGGAACGGGGCACCTCGAACAAAAAACAACCGATAAGAATTACATTGGCCAGCAAAAAACTGGGTAGGAGAAATATCTGCCACAAAGGCATTGATTTGAAAGGAAAAATCTTGTACTTTGCCCAACCGCTTGCAACGATCCCCGCAAGCAAAGTGTGGGCCCTTAGCTCAGTTGGTTAGAGCATCCGACTCATAATCGGCAGGTCCTGGGTTCAAGTCCCGGAGGGCCCACCACCTTTAAATCTCCCCCAATCTCAAAATGTGAGTGTAACGATAAGTTGTCGCAATACGACATCTTATGGTAACTATCACCCAGCATTTCACAGAAAATCAAGCAGTTACGCCTATGTGACAGCTTATGGTCCCTAAATAAAAGTTCACCTTTCGCTAAATACCCCATAAGTTGTCATGTTTTACGGGATAGCTTTGATGCATTTCTGGAGCAGTCCTTTCGTGTGCTTTCACTATACCTTGTAATCGCTTTGTCTTTAGCTAGGTTTAACTGCCTTTGGGAGACCCCCTGAATATCACTAACATCTAGTTCCGCCATGACGTGGGGCCAGTCCAAGGGACGATTTTTTGAGGCACAGCGTTGAACTGCCAAGTTCATTTTATACTGCAGCGAGCTCTTGATACGTTTGCGGCGATCCATTTTCACCTTTTCATACAATTTGGAAATACTCTTCAGCTCTTTCCGAAAGGCGTTCTCAAGCATTCCTGTACTAACCCCAAATCTCTTGGCAATTTCAGATCTAGCCTCCGGCTCCCTCTTTCCAGCCAAAGTCTCATTTAGATATCGTGAAATATCTGGCAAGTGTACCCGTAAGTCCTTTTTAACATTAAAGTTAAACTGCTTTGTCAGGTACCCCACGGACTGCAGAAGATCCTCCAGTCCACCAAATAAAAGACTCATTCTAGGCAACTGAAGCCCGTCGACTATTTTTGCCAAAGACTCACAAAGACTCAACTGAAACACCATGCTTATAAGAACACCAGTCTTTAAGTGTCATATTATTTATTCCAAAACACTCTGTCAAAGTATAGAGCCCATCAGCTCCTCCTTTCTCTACAAGGCCCCTTAAGTTTCTGGATAGTATCTTTAAATCAAACTGAGAAATTTCGGTTGCTCCCGGTATAAAAATATCCATTTTTGCTAGATAGCTCTCTGCTTCAGATTTACTATGTCCATCTAAGTCACAAATGATATGTGGTGCTTTCGTGAGAGAGGTGCCACAGTAATGGCAAAAACCAGGCTCATATTTATTTGATATAAATGGTTGACGCTGATAACAAACCCCACAGCAATAAGAGAGGCTGCAAAGGTGCTTCGCACAATACTGGGAGATCGCGAGAGACCAATAAAGTTCATCGGCAACTTTCGCCTCAGATTCAGGACGTTTGATTGCCATTGATTCACGATAACATTGGGCACACCACTTCTTTTCCTTGGCAATAAACCCATGTGCCATCCTATCCAAAATATTACTTAAATACACAAAGGATGACGGCCAGAAAATTTTCTTTCCTGTAATAGCCTCCAAGCGATTGGTGACTATTACAGATGTAGCCGTTAATGAATTGCAAAAATTAGCTACATCTCGACCAAGACCTATACCGTGTGAAGCATTATTCTGTAAAACAACATCTGATATAAATTTCGATGGATGCATTCGATATTTCCAGGAAATTCTTGCCATCAGTGAAACATTTGACTCCGCCTCGACTCCCTCGTGAATTCTTATAGGGAAGGGTGTAATCCCGTGATTTAAGAAAGGAATTACTCTCATCTCAACCCACCTTATCTCTTGTAGGAGAGCGCTGCCCTGGATTCTTGCCCCTAGAGGAGCTAGGCTTGTTGTTTCTTTTTTTCTCTGGCTTCCCCCCTAAGATATCCCAAATCTCATCATCACCCGGTTGCCTAAAGAAGGCTTCACCCTCTCGGATAGCTTCTGCAATAGTTTTTATTTGATTATTTTTCAGTCTTGTTTTATCGAGATGCTTGACAGTAAGGACTTTGTCTTTATCCTTCAAAGCCATATTTAATGCTCTGCCTAACCATTCTTTTAAAATCCCAATACACCCACAACTCCCCATGAACACGGCCTTAGCATTCTTAATAAGACTTGGCTCCATCATGATCGGCATATAAGCTAGTAGCCCTGAATAAGCCGAACTAAATTTAGCAACATCTCCCGGTCGTCTTATCGAGTAAGCAGGGTAGTCCATAATCCCAACTCGCCGTGCTAATTGATCACTCATATCTAAAGAGAACGAAATTTCATAAGTCCCTAGACCTACGAACCTACAACCACTTCTGTTAGAGATGCCTTTGAGTATATTCATATTTTTTTCTCCAGACTGCCCACCATATTTAAAGATATGCTGGACTTCATCTACGATGATGTACTTTACACCGTAGTCTCGAACCCTAGAGAGAAAGTCTCTTTTCAAGGATATTTCATTTCTATTTTGAGAAAGGTACTTCCTCCCAATATTGGAACCTTCTATTTTTGGATGACCGTATATCTTTATGTTTTGTAACTCACCCATCGCATTAAGTAGCTCTGAATAGAAATCTTTCCAGGAAAACTTGCTCCCCCCCAAGACATCAGCCTCAACATAGATCATTGGCAATTCATTCACCTGCTCATTCATTACATCTACATTCTTATAGGCTTCTCTCATTAAATATTCAGAAAGACATGTTTTTCCAAAACCTGTTGGCCCTTGAACTAGAACAACATCCTTTTCCGATGAGTCGAAAAAAAGTTCCTGAAGATGTTCATATGCACAATTAACAGCATCATGCTTCATGAAAAAGCCTGATTTAAAGTATTCAATCTTTTCCATGTCACTGGCACTCTTCAAGATTTCAGGAAATTTCGCATTTGGGTGCCACATGTTCAAACCTCATCATCTGAATCTGGGATAGATATATCCCAGTCAACTGATGACCACTCATCACACTCTGACTCTTCCAAGCTAGGGGTGCCAAATTGATTATTGTTAACTTTACAGTTATTACTTAATGAACCGGAGCTAAATTTCCTTTTATCATGCTTAGCTTTTGCATCTTGATTTAGCTCTTCAACAAAACCTGCTAGATCTGCTCGACTAGTATCTTTTGATCTTTCATTGATATAGAGAGTCTGACGAGCTACTTCGGCGAGAATAGCACCCTCCAGCTCATCTACACGGCGATGTTGTGGCTTGGTTGCCTGGAAACGTATCCATCTATTTTGGTAAAAAACAAAGATATAATTGAGATCAAATGGATCAAATCGGATATCAACTGCAATACTTTTTCGAGAAGCAGACTTCAAACATATATGCCAATAGCGAACTCTATTAACCTGAATCGCAGAATTTCTCTTCAGTTTTGTGCCACTGCGTGCTGGAGGCAACAGAACATTCATAAGAAAAATCTCATTAAATTCAACTCTTCTAGAACAGCTAACGCCAAACCTTTCAATTGATTTATCACGTATCTGGGCAGGAGATAACCCACCAGTTTTGATACTCTGGTGATTGAATTTATCTATATACTGTAGAAGTCCATGATAAAAATCTACTGGCTCCCAAATAGATAGGTTCTTTGGATTATGACTCGCTGAAACCTGCCTAATATTTTTCGCTAACTTATTACTCCCACTTAGATTGTCTAAAAATATCGTATTCAAAGAACCATAGTTACGCTCAACTGCCGACCCACTTCTTGGCTTTCCTTCTCTGGAAATTATCGTAGCCCGATATCGGGCCATTAAAGTTTCAAAGTAAACGCTTTGAAACTCCTTTCCTCCATCAACCACAATAGCTTCGGGAAAGATCTCATGAGTTTTTACCATTAATCGTAGCGCTGACATCACAGAGATATTGGATGGATGCCTAAATGAAAGATAACAACTCAGAACATAACCTGAATATTCATCAACTATGGTAGTTAACCAAGGCTTTCCAAGATTCACACCCTCGATCGAAACCAACTGCAAATCAATCTGGGTATGATCAATATGACAGCGCTGTAAAAAACGATTAACTTCAATTAGAGGAAACTCTTTATGTTTTCCATCCATACCCTGATAGGCTGTATATTGATAGGCACTTTTTGCACCCTCTCGGACTTTCTTTGAAACTACCTCGGCTATAGGTAGGATTCTTCTCCTTACAGCCTTTTTAGAGGGAGGAACTAGTCCTCTCTCTTTACATTCTCCACAAATTAATCCATAAATATGTGGGAAATTTTGATTGTCGCTATTAAGGAAATTTGACTCTATGATTTTTTGAACAATCAACTCGAGTTCTTCAGGAAGTTTTTCTACATAATTACCTTTCTTATGGTGTTCAGGCTGCAGGCCATCGATCCCTTTCTTACGATAAGCACTCAACCAACGTTGCAGTGTACGTACGCTAATATTTGCTTTACTTGCCACATTTACAACACTCTCTCCAGCCAGGACAGTATTAACTAAATTAATACGCGTCAGACTCTCCTCAATTTCTTTAGGTGACGCCTCTAGGATGATACGGTCACGTACAAATTCGGAGGTCTTCTGGGTCATTACCCCTTTTAGCTGATTTGGTTCAGCAGCGATTAAAACTCTCTCTGGTTCATTTAATCGACAATTCTGTAAGTCAACATAAAGTGACTGTTGAGCTATTGCCCGCATCACTCTATCGCGCGTCACACCGGCTATTGAGCCTTCAGTACATTGAAAGGCTGTGGGCCTTTGGCCAGAAGTAACTCCTTGCAAAGAGTCCATAAACGGTGATCTTCCTCAGAGGTCATATCGGGAAGGTAGTTATAAAGAAGTGCAAGGTTATCTATGTAGACGGGGTTGATTTCTTTGTCATTTACTATCCGGTACGCTAGGCCAGTTCCCTCTAAGTAGGCTGCCATCGGAGGGATCTCGAAGCATTTTAACTCTTCGTTCCATTGATAGCGGCCGGGTGTTTTACTAGCCAACTTCTGCAAGGCGTCAAACGGCTTGCACTCTTCAAAACCAATAAAATCCTCAGCGATGACAAAAAAGTCCAGTGTCGTAGGCACCCTTACATAACGCTTGCCGCTACGATACGACAGCACTACCTTGTGAAAGGGCTGATCCCAGTACCCCAGTACTTTGGGGTCGAACTCCTTTAGGTAAATGGAGGATAGTTCTAGTGTCCGACTCTCGGCCTGGATGGTGAGCCCCATCTTGTGGCTAGGAAAGCGACTAGTGATGTTAGGCCCCATGGAGCGAGTTCGAACCCGACGCGCAGGCGGGTTGCATATGATTTCTTCCACAATCCTCAACCCTGTCTCAGTAACGCCTTTTGACTGACAAAAGGTTAAATAACGCTCAAGATTTTGTAGTTCTTCCGACATAAAAGCTCCTACGAGACTGAGGGCAGCCCGATAATTAAGCAGCAGCGCCCCTCGAACTCTCAGCTCGTGATATGTATTGCTTGACGGAAAACTGATAGAGAAAGATACTCAATATGCCTATACGAAGAGCAATCTTCCCTAAAAGCCGGAATCAAGCGATTGATTTCGGTTTTTTTGTTTGAATTCAATTCATTTACAGACTTCCTTCCAATCAGACTTCAAGGCAGAAACTGCCAGATAACATTTAAACTACTATAAATTACACACCTACATCATACGCCATGATGCATAGAGTCACGAATAAAAGTAATTTGACGCCTGCTTCAAGCCGATTGATGCAAAAACTCTTGCTGCCCGTTGTCTTATCAAGCTAATATTTATGCATCAATGCCATTACTGCATAAGAATATAAAACCACTAGGCCCATTAGCCACGATCAGAGCGGGGCACGCATTCCGAACAAAACTCATCGACGACCCAGGAAGTGAGACTCGTGTACTACAAATGAGAGACATTGACCCTTCTCATGGAGTGGATTGGCAGAGTGTTGTTAGGTGTCAGCCTGTCGGAGTAAAAAAGGAATGGTTACGCACTAGCGACATACTTTTAGTCGCCCGGGGTGGACGTAATTACGCTTACTATCTTGACGAACAGCCACCATTTCCAACTCTGGCTGCCCCACATTTTTTCCATATCAGTCTAAGGGAATCTGCCAAGCAGATATTGCTGCCGGAATTTCTTGCCTGGCAACTTAACCAACAACCTGTCCAGGACTATTTCAAGCGCAATGCTGAGGGGTCTACTTCTAAAAGTATTCGGCGTACTATCGTTGAGAACACACCCATTATTATTCCTTCAATCTCACGCCAGAAGACCATATCCAGCCTTCATACTGCTGTTGTGAGCGAACGTCTACTCGCAGAGCAACTCATTGCGAACGGTGAAAATCTAATGTCCCGGATTTGTGCCGATCTTCTCAAAGAGGCTAATGAAACAGATCCCATCAGAGGGTTACTTTATGACTGACAACATCAAGCAGGAGATGATCAATAAAGCTTTATGGGCTGCCTGCGATACCTTTCGCGGCACGATCAGCGCTGATTCCTACAAAGATTTCATCCTGACAATGCTATTCCTCAAGTACATCTCAGATGTCTGGCAGGATCACTACGAAGCCTACCAAACTCAGTATGGTGACGACTCCATATTAATTGAGGAGAAGATGAGGGCCGAACAGTTCGCACTCCCCAGAGAGGCAAACTTTTATACACTGTTGGAAATGCGCCACGAACCAGACAATGGAAAACGCATTGATCAAGCACTAAAAATCCTTGAAGAAGCTAATTCCGGTATGCTGAAAAGTGCGGGTAAGAGGGTATTTCAAGACATATCTTTCAATACTGATAAGCTGGGGGAAGGCAAACACAAAAATCTAATTCTCCGCCACTTACTAGAGGATTTTGCAAGTCCTCAACTCAACCTAAAGCCATCTCGTGTTGGTGCACTAGATGTGATAGGTAATGCCTATGAGTATCTGATCAGAAATTTTGCTGCTAGTGCTGGACAGAAAGCAGGAGAATTTTATACACCACCAGAAGTTAGTGACTTATTGGCAGAATTACTCGACCCACAGCCTGGCGACGATATTTGCGATCCGACTGCTGGTTCCGCATCGTTATTATTGAAATGTGGGCAAAAAATATTTGCCAATCATAAAAGCAATAAATATAGACTGTATGGCCAAGAGGCCATCAGCTCTACTTGGTCATTGGCCAAAATGAACATGTTTCTGCACGGCCAAGATAACCACCAAATTGAGTGGGGCGATACGATCCGTAATCCGAAGCTATTGGATCCCCATGGCAACCTATTGCAGTTTGATGTTGTTACTGCCAATCCACCATTTTCACTTGATAAATGGGGCTATGAAGAAGCCGCTCATGATGAATTCATGCGTTTCGAGCGAGGTTTACCGCCAAAAACAAAGGGGGATTACGCCTTCATTCTTCATATGATGAGCACCCTAAAGCCAGATACTGGCAGAATGGGTGTGGTTGTCCCTCTTGGAGTACTCTTCCGCGGCTCTAATGAAGCTATTATCCGAAAGCGCTTAATCGAAGAAAATTTGCTTGATGCGGTAATTGGCCTCCCTGAAAAACTCTTTTACGGCAGCGGCATTGCCGCAGCAATCCTTATATTCAAAAAGAAAAAAACGAATACTAATGTAATTTTTATTGATGCTTCTCGCGAATACAAAGCTGGCAAAAACCAGAACCTGCTATCTAAAGAGAACATTGACAAGATTCTTGAGGCCTACAAAAATGCGGCAGATATGGATAAATATTCCCATATCGCAACTCTCGAAGAGATACAGAAAAATGACTACAACCTTAATCTTCCACGCTATGTTGACAGCCTAGAAAAGAAAGAGGAAGGTGATTTTCTTGCCATATATTATGAACGTGAGAAATTAAAAACCCAGCTTATCGAATTAGATAATGATATAGAGAGCTATCTAGTTAAATTAGGCTATACGACCCAATCTAGAATTTAATTCTTCATGTCACAAAAAAATGCACCTAACAACAGCAATAAATTTCTATCAGTCGAGTTATTATAGAAAATATATTCAATTAAACTATTGACCCTCAAAATTAATCTCACACACATTTTAAGATTATTTTAGTGGTCTCCTATCCTAGAGTGAAAACGGCTCGCCCCAAAGTCTTACTTTAGATGAGTCACAGAGCTAGAGCCTACAACTCATCTATTAGTCATTTTGAATAATAGGACTCAAAATGCCTAAGCTACGACAACTTATCACTACATTTTATTTATATAAACTAAAACCTTAACAAATATGGCATTTATTAAACTCATATATTTAATCTCTAAGGCGAACACTCTCAGGATCATTAAATCCAACCTTTATTCCGATAATAAACGCCTTAAAAATAAATAAAAATCCAACTAAACGTTTAAAATAACCATATTTTCCAGATTTAAGCATACGCCCTAAATTTCTTAGAGCAAAGACATGTCCTAAATCCGCCGACCGCTCATAATAAAGTAGGGCTTTATTTTTATCGACACCAATACCTTTACCATTTTCATAAATCCACCCCAATCTATATAGCGCTGGTGAATAATCATTCATGGAAGACCTTTTAAAGCACTCAAATGCAGCTTTATTATCTCTATTTTTTAGGTGCCATTTTGCCAAGTAAAACTGACCTTCCTCTGAACCCAATTCAGCAGCTTGTTTGTACCATTTTAGAGCTTCATCTTGATTTTCTTCTATACCTAAACCTTTTTGATACATCCAAGCTACAAATATTTGGCAATCAACATTACCTTGTTCCGCTAAATTTTTATATTGTGCAAAAGCCTCTTCATATTGACCTTTCTCATAACAATTGTAAGCTCGCGCAAGCACTGATTCCTGATCCATATTTAGCACCCTAAAATTACGGTTTTGGCGGTTTTGGCGGTTTTGGCGGTTTTGGCGGTTTTGGCGGTTTTGGCGGGTTAACAGGCTGCTCTATTGGAGGCGGCGCAGGTTGAGATGGTCGCGGAGCTTTAGGCCCTCTTAGATTATCGATATCATCTGTTTTAGATAAGAATTTGCAAGCAAAGTACAACGCCCAAGCGTATCTGTTTTTGTTTAATGGTTTCTTACACTTTGGCTTATTATCATCTTTTTTATCCGAACAAAGTTTACCATTTCCTCCTGGATTAGGCAGAGGACTCGAAGACAACCCAAATGGATCGATATAGTTTAGGGGGTTCCCATCGACATATGCGTAAAGATTAAGCCCTCCTAACTCTGCGATTGGATCCCGTGTAAGCCATTTTTGATTAACAGGTAGATAAAACCGATAACCAAAATATGATAACCCCGTGCTGTCATCCCAGCGTTTGGTAGAAAACCGGAATGGCTGATCAAGTGTGAAGGACTGGTTATTGATACTACCGTATTCTGTATAGGTATATTCAGCTACCTTTTGCTGTAAGGAATCTGTAACACCAGTGACATTACCCCTGCCATCATAATGATAATAGTAGTTCTGTCCTCCGGTACTCATACTTAACAGGCCGCCGATACCGCCCCCCATACTCTGACCCCAGAGGTAATCTCGCAATGGAGCATTACTTCCGTCTCGATCCTGAATAGGAAGAAAGCCTGCGCGTACGATTTTTTGTTCGTCAGTCAGTTGGCCATCTTGGTAAGACTGGATTTGAGCCAGCAGGCTATTCCAATAGTAGGTGTAGGCCTTTCTATGGAGAATTCCTGTGCTGTCTGTATAGGTCAGTTCCTTGAGCCGGTTTTCTGCATCGTAGCTAGCGGTAAAGACATGGCCTTCCGGCGTATAGCCCTGGGTCATATTACCGTCAGCATCGTAGAGAAAAGTCTCCACCCCTTTTTCTGTGGTCTGGTTTAATTCATTGTTGGCAAACTGGACCTGTTCTTCAACGCCAACATACGGCAGGGTATCTGTGCGGGATTCCGTTGCAATCAGATCCCGATCATTGTAAGTGAACTGGTAATCAGTCAGCAGCTGCTCATCAATGGTTTTATTGGTGAGCTGCTTCAGACGATTCATATCATCGTAAACATGCTTACTCTGAGTCTGGTTAGGTAAGGTTAGTGACTCAATGAGTCCACTGTTACCAACATACTGATAAGTATAAGTCTGCGAGCCCTCCTTGATATCTTTAAGGCGATTGAGGGTATCGTAGATATACTCCCTTTGCGGACCATTCTCGACGACAAGAGTTTTAATTCGACTACGATCATCATAGGTATAGGTAATAGTGTCGGATTCCCAGGGACCATCTATCGTAGCAATAGTGGAATTGGTGTTATAGGAAAAAGTTGTGGTTCCTACACCATCCTGAATGCTAGCAAGCCTGTCGTGATCATCGTAAGTGTAAGTGATACTTGGGGTGTCATCACTATAGCTGGTGGTGAGCTGATTACCGTTATCATCATAGGTGTAACTGATTTCAATGCCCCGGGCATTGGTAATTTTCGACAGTAAACCTCGGTTATTGTATTGATAACTTACCCCCTGATCATCAGCATAGGTTTTTGTCTTCAGGCGATCGTTTTTGTCGTAGCTAAAGCGAGTACGGTTTTGATTGGCGTCAATGAATTCAACCAAGTTGCTGTTGGCATCGTAGACATAGCGATTCTTCCAGCTTGAGCTATTGGACTCCTCCACCAACCGCTTCATCTTGTCATAGCTATAAGTAGTCGTACGACCGCCGCGACGCGAACTGTCCTGCATTAAGCGCGGGCAACTGGCATAGTTGTAAGACTCGGTGCCGCCGTCTGGATAGCTGACTTCTGTAAGACTATTTAGGTCGTTGTAGCTGTATTCAAGAGTGAAATTCGTAGCGTCGGTACTGGTCTTTAAGCGTCCCTTCGCGTCATAAGTGTAAGATGCCAACAACTGATCACTAAGGTGTATCTGTTCTAGATGCTGGTTAGTGTTGTAACTGTAGCGAGTCACTTGCTGCAAAGCATCGGTGACGGTTTCTAATTGACCAAAAGCATTGTAGGTGACAGTAGTGGATTTAGTATCGATATCTTTAAAACTGGTAGGGCGACGCTTTTCATCGTAACCAATTTCCACACTTCCCAGAGCGGTGGTTATAGATGTTAAGTCGACTCCGTTACTTTCTTCATAAGTGAAAGTAGTTACTTGACCATCAGGCAAAGTGATCTGTGTAACCTTACCTTTATCGTTATAGATATAACGGGTCGTTTTGCCGGCTGCGTCGCTTATCGCAGTTGCTAGACCAGTACTGTTATCGTAGGTATAAGAAAGGTAGTCACCTTCTGGGTTAGTAACCTTCTTGATACGACCGACATTATTGAAGACCTTAGTAAACTCATACTTGGTCTGTGGGGCTGTTTTGAAGTTGTTGGTAGTCTGGTCAACATACTCAACGTAGTGCTCAGGGCTCACATACCAGGAGTTTCCAGAATAACCGTTATAAAAATACTCCTCTTTGCCTCCTTCCGGATTGGTAATGGTAATCCGGTAATTTTCCCACATCGGATCACCGGGAGCCGGATATACAATAGTGCCATTGGACTGGCTGACAGCTGGCTCAAAGTAAAAACTCCACTCACCAAGCGGATTCTTTACACTGGAGACATAAATATCGGCATCATAACCAATCTCGGTCCAGTAGCCGCCCATATCGGTCAGTTTGACAAGGTTACGGTCTGTGTCGTACTCAAAGGAGGCAGTACGCTGAAATGGGTCGGTAATGGTTTTGACCAAGCCTTCGGCGTTATAGGTCAGGTTAGTCACCTGATTGGTAGCATCGGTAATGCTGGTCAGGTGAATATCTGCATCGTAACCAAAAGTGAGGCTGAAACCATTCTTATCAGTCTGGCGAACCAAGAATGGCTGCATGGAGTTTGTATTGTCAGGAATTGCATATTCAAACTCACTTCCATCTAAAAACTGTAACAGGAAGTGATTTTCTTCTAGCTTGATAAGCTTGTTGTGGGTGCCATACGGGCTGGCATAGACACCGTCTGAATCCGGGATATAGACATCGCGGCGACCATCAGGCATGAACACAGTGACGGTTTCACCGGGATCTACCAGCAGATAGCTACTGTAATTGAAGGCCCATTTATTACCAAAGGGCTCATGCTGAGCGATAGAAGACTGGGAGTTGTAACTCAGCTTAATACGTACTTTGGGTCCGTAAGCAGGTGTATACCATATCGGCGTATCCACCATATAGAAGTTCATATTGACGGGGTTAACTCGCCATATTGGAGCACCTTCGGAACACTCATCATCATCCTCAGGTGAGCTATCGTCACCATCTGGATCGCCCAAATCGTCTTCAGGGCGCTGTACGCCACAGCAACCACCGTAAATCTGGTCTCTTTCTTCTTTGGCTAGCACTCTGCCCGGCAGGCCATCAGCTTCAGAAAATACCAGAGCATTACCACTCCATTCCCTTTGAAATTCTTTCAAGGTTTGTTTAAAACGGCGGGGTATTTGAGGGTCGCGAAGAGTCACGACTCCCTTGCGAATTTTTTCAACAATCCAGTAGTGCCCAATACCACCTTTACCATTTGAATTAATCTGAACAATGGCTGGCAAAGGAACAGACTTGAGCTGTTCCATATTCAGCTCCATGGCAGTAACCGCAATACCATATTGGTTAGCCATTGTTTTTAGCTCGGCTAGGCTCTGCCCCTTCTCACCGGGCTGAATGGCAAGTACTTCTTTAGCTTCTTTTACTCGTCCCTGTTTCTTGAGCAGGTGCGCCAGAGCACGCGAGCCACAGTCCAAAAGCGACACATCATTTGCATTCTGCCGCCCGATACGTTGTATCCAGTTGGAGGCATATGTCCTCAAACGCCAGTCTTTAGCGTTGGCTTTCAGATCGGAAAGGTACTTAATGGCCTCCCCACGATTATTTTCCAGAACCTTCAATACAGCCAGGCGACTTTTAGCCTTGTCAGCCAACATCTGACTACCCGCGTAGTCGCTTTTGCTGTACTGCTCAATAATTTCGTTAAAAGTTTGTTCTGCTTCTGTATAGCGACCGTTGTACCTTGCCTCGCATGCCATATGCAATTTAGCTTCGCCAGCCCAAGGACTATCAGGATAGTCTTCCGCATAAGTCTTGAATTGCTGATATGCAAGTTTGTACTCATGGTGATTCCAGTTCTGAATGGCTTCACCAAACTTCAGACGCATATCCTGGCGCTTAGCTTTAAGTACTTTATCGCCCGAACTTTCGTGCTCTTCAGTGGGGTACAAGTGTCCGCCGAGCTGACCCGCAGCGATCAAATCCTCACGAGATAAATCGCGTTTCAGATCCATGGGCTGGATCGACATTCTAGTACCGAGTAACTTTTCGGGTTCATTTTGCTCTGCAAATATTGATACTGAGCTGGCTGTCAAAGTGAGCGCGACAACTACGCGACTAATACAGGCAAGCGCCTTAGACTTCTGGTGCATAACTACCCCAAAGTTATTCTTTTATTCTGAACTCCGCTTACCAAATAGGTAAGCGGAGGTAAAAAATTCTGAGATTAAAGATTAATTTAATGGATCGGTGCCGTTGAGATACTCATTCAGGTCACTAACCGTATCGCCATCAGTATCCAATGACATATCGTGATCTAACCCACCGAAATAGATGTACTCCCAGGAGTCTTTGATACCGTCTGCATCTTCA